>JBDLUR010000120.1:0-18579 GCA_039805205.1 Bacteroidota bacterium | reverse complement strand
AGCTGCAACAAATGCTAGGTTCTTGAACCCAGGGATTGGAAATGCATTTGTACTTACCAATAACAACGTTGGATATTCTTACTCATTAACAGCCAAATTAGAGAAGCCATTGACCAAAAATTTTGGTGGGGTAATTGCATATACCCATGCGAAAGCTACCGATTTATCTTCAGTTGCAAGTACGGTTAATGCAAGTACACCAAGTATTTATGGTTCCAACTATTTGCAGCAAGGTTTTGCTGATAACGACTTAAGACATCGTTTCATGGGCTACGTAAATTATCGTTTGAATTATGGCGGTAAGTTCGGGGGAGCTACTACTTTCTCTTTGGGTCTTGTGTCTGCAAGTGGATTTAAATTGTCATACACTTACAGCAGTGATGTAAATGGTGATGGTCAATTCAACGATCTAATCTATGTGCCTGCTGTTGGTAATAATCTCGTTTTCCAAGAGTATGCAGTAGGAACTACAACCTTTACTGCTGCTCAGCAAGCAGAAGCATTCAGCTCTTTTATAGATGCTAATCCATACTTAGCTAAAAAACGTGGTGGGTATGCTGAAAGAAACGGAGCACAAGCTCCTTGGTTAACAAGATTAGACTTTGCTATAGAGCAAGATATTTTCGTAAAGGTGGGTAAGCATGGTAAAGCAAACACCATTCGTTTTAGAGCTGATTTCCTCAATTTCGGTAATTTGTTGAATAACAATTGGGGTGTAGGTAATGTATCGACTACCCCACAACCGTTGAACTACCGAGGTAGAACAGCTGCTGGTGAGCCAATATATCGTTTGGCAACACAGGTGGTAGATGGTAAAACAATTTTACTCAGGGATTCATGGGTGACATCTAAAACATTATCTGATGTATACCAGATACAACTAGGGATTAGGTATATTTTTAATAATTAAGCTTTGTTTGTTCGTTTTCTTCAAGCAGATATATCCCCCATTTTTATGGGGGATTTTTTTTAATACTAGAGTAATATTGAGTTAACACTAAATCAGCAACTTGTGCCAAATAAGTCTTTATGTATATCATTAAGGATAAAAATGAGGAAGCAATTGCAGTGGTTCAAAACAATATTGTTTTTACTGCACAAGATCAAGTTGTTGTTGGTATTTTAATTGGCGACTGTTTGTACGGTAAGTCGTTCAAAATGGTGGGAAAAATATTTAATTCAACAGTCTATCTTTTAAATGGTAGTATCGTAGGTACAGTTGAAGTGAACAATGCTCATAAAGTCAAGGTCATTAAAAAAGAACATATGCTTGCAGCATGGGCAATTTTATCTGGCGTTAAAGAACATACCAGTCAATGGATAATTGAAAAAAAGACATGGGCGCAGAAGGGCTTGATTGACTGTTTAGGTTAACTTTTGTTTGCATTTATTTAATCAACACTTAATATTCACTTAACCACTTGTTTACATTGGTTGAGCATCTTTATACCAGTTATGTTTAGGCTGTAAGGCCCAAAACAGGCTTTTAATTGCAACGCCCCGGCATTCTTGTCGGGGTTCTTTTTTAAGTCATAAAATGGCTGGACTAGTTTCTTCTTAAGGTAAATCCAAAAGTCGTTCCAATTCCTGGGGTACTTCTGACATGTATAATCTGTCCGTGAGCTTCGATGATATGTTTACAGATTGCTAGCCCTAATCCTGTTCCACCAATATTTCTACTTCTTCCATAATCTGTTCTGTAGAAACGCTCAAATATTCTTGATAAATGCTCCTCAGCAATACCAATTCCATCATCACTTATTTCAAATAAGACGTTTTCATTATCTGTTTTGTAGATGCTAGCTTCTACATGACCATCTTGGTTGCCGTATTTAATTGCATTGTCAACAAGGTTGATAATTACTTGTCTAATTTTTTCTTTGTCGGCATAAACAGTGATGGGCTGTTCACATCCTTTTTTTATTCGACATTTGATATTTTTAGGCTCCGTTTTAATCATTAATGCATCAAACACTTCTGTTACCAAATCTTGAATCACGAAATGTTGTAAATGCATTTGTTGTTTACCGCTTTCGAGTCTAGTGATTTCATCTAAATCTGAAATCAGATTTATCAGTCGTTCTGTATTATGGTAGGCGTTGTTTAAAAATTTTTTACTTACCTCAGGATTGTCCATGGCTCCTGAAATTAAGGTTTCTAGATAGCCTTGAATAGCAAATGCAGGTGTCTTAAATTCATGAGAAAGATTTTGCAGAAATTCTTTTCTAAACGCTTCATTCTTTTCGAGTAGTTCCATTTCTGCTTTTCTTTGATCCGCCCATTGTAATACTTCTTCACCCACTTCATCCAAATTTTTTTGAGGTAAGACTTTGTTTTGATAAAACTCTTCCCTTTTGGATGCTTTAGTTTGATAAATAAACTTGTAAATAAGTTTGATTTTTCTATTGATGAACTCATCTATGATATAACGTGAGAAGAAATAGGTGAGTAATAAAATTGAAATTGAGGCGACAGTAATTAAAGCTTTATTAACCGATAAAAATATCAATAGAATTGTAACAGCACTGGCTACAACAATTGCGATATAAAATGATATTCTATTTGTTGAGGGGCTTTTAGTTTCGAACATAATGCAATGTACGAAATCAGATCTCGAATTTGTAGCCTACGCCCTTGACTGTTGTGATGCAATCAATCCCCAATTTTTGACGAATTTTTCTGATATGTACGTCGATAGTCCGGTCGCCTACTATGACTTCACTACCCCAAATCCTGTTCAGGATTTCATTTCTAAGGAAAACTCTACCAGGTTTTGATGCCAAGTAATTCAATAGCTCAAATTCTTTTTTCGCTAAATTGATGGGTTGGTCTTTGAAATACACCATGTATTCATCTGGAACAATCTTAATATCACCGAGCTCGATTGCGTTAGTGGTTTCAGGTTTATTGATTCTTCTAAAGAATGAATTTACCTTCGAAACCATGATTTTGGGGGAAATGGGTTTGCTGATAAAGTCATCTGCTCCATATTCTAAACCTTTAACATGGGAAAGTTCGTCATTTAGGGCAGTCAAGAATACAATGATTGTATCATTGAATTCAGGCTGTGCTCTTAGAATTTTACAGACCTCAATGCCATTCTTTTTGGGCATCATGATGTCCAAAATGATGAGATCAGGTTGAGTTTGTTTGGCTTTTAGGATAGCCTGGTCGCCATCCTTAGCAGTAAATACCTCGTAGCCATGAAGTTGCAGGTTATAACTGATGATTTCAAGAATATCTGGTTCGTCATCCGCTATTAATATCTTTTTGCCTGCCGATACCATTTTAAAGGTTTTTACGAAGTTACATTTCGTTTAGGGGATAGTAAAGGAATTCATGATTACCAAATTGTTAACACCCTAAAATGAGTTGCCTGAATAAGTACTAATTTCGCACCATGGCGCGTTGGGGCACTCTTATCTTAACTTTCTTTTTCTGTTGTACAAGTTTTATTGCTTGGTCTAAGGCTGACACAGGCAGGTTGGCTATCGATATTCGGAGGGTTCAATTGCATGAGGATATTGATGGACTTCAAGTGAAACTATATGGGGTTGATGGAAAGCAAGATAAAATAATTGCTGCCAGTCGTGATATTGATTTGAATTTGCTGCTGACCGATGTTTATACTAGGCAGGTTGATCTCCTACAAAATGAAATCGAAACTGACTCCTTATTAGATCACCGAGCAAAAATCAAATATTTAACTGGCTTAAGAATCACCTTAGATGGCAGTAATAATGCGCTTAGAACAGCTCAGTTGTCTGCAGAATCAGCTATACAATTGTTTGAAGCTTACAAGGTTTATTATACAAAAGACAAGGCAGGTATTGGGTTGGGTAAATCAGTCGAACAATATGCTTATCCCATCAATAAAATTTTGTTAGGTGACAATACAGTGTTTTTTGAAAACCCAGGACTCAGCTTGGCCAAAATAGTGATGTTTCAACAATTCGCAGATTTGCATCCTGGAGAAGTACTGGTCAAAATTGAGCCATATTTAGACCAACCATTTGCTGATAGTTTATTGATTGGCTGTGCCTATGTATTCCCAGATAAATTTTATAATTATGCCGCAGCGGCCGAGACAAGAGTTGGCAAGCAAATTCGAAACATCAAGGATCCATTTGTTCAGCTTATTGTAAAGATTTCTGATGAGCGTTCAGGGCGGTTAATCTTCCCCTTTTTGCATGCTATCCAAAAAGGGAGACTCACCATCGACAGTGTAAAGCAAACGGCAAAGGATAATTTAAAGTACTATAGACTGCTAGTAAAAACGCAGTTAGAATATATTGAGGAGCTAAGAAAAAAAGATACACCTGTCTTGTACAAAGAATTGGGTGCTATGATCAAGCGTAAAGCAGAAGAGCTTTACATTAACGAGATCAATGCATTGCACGATTTGCCCGATGATAAGAGGTTTAAAGTATTACAACCCCTTACAGCTCCAGAACTTTATTACATCATTGTAACAGGTGAAGATGTTATCTATACATCGAGCTATGTGGGGGTATACAACAGAATGATGGCTAAGGCTCCCCAACGCAATGGCGATAGTTTGTTAATGCAAGTCAAATTTGATCGTTTCAAAAAATTCATCAGAATGGCAGCCAGTTATAACAAGCTGGATGCTTTTCTTGGCTCTATGCAACCTGGAAATGCTCAATTGCTGATGAAAGCATTTGTACGTGGACTAGAAAAAACAAATAATTTGGAAGATGCAGTAGACGTTGCCAACTCCTATGGAAGTATAGGAAACCCCGCTATTGTTGAATTGATGAAACAAGAAATTGTTGTAAACTTGAATCAGAATCAGTTGAACAACAACAGTAGGGGTGAGGCTATCTATGATATATTAA
This sequence comes from Bacteroidota bacterium, assembly GCA_039805205.1. GTDB lineage: Bacteria > Bacteroidota > Bacteroidia > Chitinophagales > Chitinophagaceae > Pollutibacter. Next base: position 13,720 of record JBDLUR010000120.1, on the reverse strand, counting down.
ATCTATTATTTCTTTCAGCTGAAGATAGTAGCCAACAACTTACTACCAAGTATGGTATTCCTCCTGTGTATCAATTGCCCAACGAACTATTAAAGGATACAGCAGGAAGAGTGGTGCAACAAGTTTTCTTCTATGGGGATGATGATGGTATTCAATCCTTTCAAAATTTCCTAGGATTATTCAAAGGAAAAAAGGAATGGAAGATTATACAAAATGACAATTGGGTAGAAATTCAATCTCAGGTAGGAAAACCAGTATGGATATTCGCCAATAAGCCACTTGATAATTCTAAGGGAGATGATCCAGATGCAAAGGCACAAAAATTACTGATTGAGTATTTGCAAAAAAATGATATTCAACCAACGATTGTTATACATCGAGGACATAGTTATCATTTAAAATATACGATCGGTCAACTTCCATCTTCAGCTAAAATAATTGTGCTTGGGTCTTGTGGTAGTTACCAGAACCTGAATGCTGTATTACAAATTTGTCCGGATGCACAAATAGTCTCCTCAAAAGAGGTGGGTTCTCGATTGGTGAATGAGCCAGTATTAAAACTGATTAATGAGTCCCTGCTTTTCCAAGAGGAGATTGATTGGATAAGCATCTGGAATACCTTGGGTAAACAATTTGAAGGTAGTGAAGCGAAGGAACGTTTTGAAAATTACATTCCACCACATAAAAATCTTGGTGCACTATTTATAAAAGCGTTTAATAACAGAGAGCTTTGAAGCATTAGCAATGGGGGTAACGGTAGAAAAGGAGAAACAGAAAAAAATTTTTGATCTACAGCTTTTGCTGAAAATATTTTCATTTGCAAAACCCTATGCAGCAAAGTTTTATTTATCCACCCTCCTTGCTGTTGTACTTGCAGTGCTTGCTCCTGTCCGACCTCTATTAATTAATGAAACGCTTAAAAAAACCAATGAGGTTAATGATTCTTCTATTGAAATAGTAACTCAATTTCTCTTAATCATTACTTTGGTTCAAGTAGGATTACTTGTATTAGAGTCATTCTTTAGATTTTTATTTACTTACCTAACATCTTGGTTGGGGCATAAGGTTGTAAAAGACATAAGGGTGAAGGTGTACGACAAAATTTTATCACTCAACCTAAGGCAATTTGACAAAACTCCTATTGGTACACTTACCACCAGAACTATTAATGATATTGAAGCGGTCAATGATATTTTTGCAGAAGGGTTGGTACCTATTTTAGCCGATTTTCTGTCCATTATTGCTATTCTGATTGCGATGTTTTATACCGATTGGCAATTGGCATTGGTTTGTATAATACCCTTCCCCTTTTTAATTATCGCAACCTATTTCTTTAAAGAAAGTGTAAATAAATCTTTCATCAGTGTTAGAAATGCAATTGCTGCCTTAAATGCTTTTGTCCAAGAGCATATTTCCGGTATGCAAATCATTCAATCATTCACAGCAGAAAAAAGAGAGCAAGAGAAATTTACATTGATTAACAAACAGCACCGAGACGCAAACATAGGCGCCATATTTGCCTACTCTGTTTTTTTCCCAGTGGTAGAAATTGTGTTGGCTTTTTCCATGGGTTTACTGGTATGGTTTGCCGCAACTGAAACCAGTATTTTAGGAGAGGCACAAGCCATGGAAATGGCAGGGAAGGTAGTCTCGTTTACTTTATTGTTGAATTTACTTTTTCGCCCCCTTAGGGTTATTGCAGATAAATTTAATGTCTTGCAAATGGGAATGGTTGCTGGCGAGCGAATTTTGGTGGTATTGAACAATCAAGATGTTTTGCCTGAGCAGTTCAATGCCCAATCCATTCAATTAAAGGGCGAGGTAAAGTTTGAGGAGGTAGGTTTTTCCTATGTAGAGGGTCATCCTGTTTTGAAAAATATCAATTTTCATGTCCCGGTAGGCAATACATTGGCAATAGTTGGGCATACTGGAAGTGGAAAATCGACTATTATTAACCTGATCAACCGCCTCTATCAACATCAGTCGGGACGCATTTTGATGGACGGAATTCCAATAGAAGATATTGAAATACAATCACTTAGATCTGGAATCGCAGTCGTTTTACAGGATGTGTTCCTTTTTTCTGGAACCATATTGGAAAATGTCACCCTTAGAAATCCAGCAATTACGAGAGAAGAAGTAATTGCTGCAGCCAAGTTGATGGGAATACATGATTTTATTATGCAACTTCCTGGGGGGTACGACTACAATGTCATGGAAAGGGGTGCAACCTTGTCACTGGGTCAGCGACAACTACTGGCATTTATCCGTGCCTTATTGTATAAGCCTGCTTTGCTTATTTTGGACGAAGCCACTTCTTCGGTAGATGCCTATACCGAAGGGTTGATTCAGCGGGCTATTGAGTTGCTCACTACTGGCCGTACTTCTATCGTAATCGCTCATAGGCTGTCAACTATTCAAAAAGCCCATGAAATTCTGGTTATGGACAAAGGGCAAATTCTTGAAGCAGGCAACCACCAGGAACTGCTCCAAAAGGGGGGCGCCTACGCTAGATTGATCGAACTCCAGCGGCAGTCGAAAATTGACTGATATTTTTTGCCCCAACCTAGCTTTATTAGGTATTTCGGCACTATCTTTGCGCAAAATTTGAGTGCAATTATGCGTCTGAATGGCCTAAAATCATTGCTGGTAGTGTGTTTCAGCCTTTTTGGAGTGCTGATTTCCCTGCCTGCAGCAGCAAATGAGGAAGTCGCTGGAGAGAAGCTCAACCCAGCCAAGGTAATCATGGAGCACATTCAGGATTCACATGAATTCCATTTCTTCACTTTGAAGAAAGCTGATGGTTCTGAATTTCATGCTACTGTTCCACTTCCTATTATTTTGTATTCAAAGGAGAAAGGACTTTCTGTGTTTTCTTCTGCAAAGTTTCATCACGGACATGAAGCCTATAATGGCTACAAGATGGAACATGATAAAATACATGCTGAAGATCCAAATGAACATGTATACGACCTGTCTATCACCAAAAATGTGGTGCAAATGCTTATCGCACTCACATTGCTGGTTGTTTTGATGCTCAACATTGCTGCCAAATACAAAAAGGGGCAGGGTGTTACATCAGCTCCAAAAGGATGGCAAAATGCAATTGAGCCAGTCATTACATTTGTAAGAGATGAGGTAGCTAAGCCTAATCTTGGTGGTAAGTACAAGAAATACCTTCCGTACTTGCTGACTGTCTTCTTCTTTATTTTGATCAATAACTTATTCGGATTGCTTCCAGGTTCAGCAAACGTTACGGGTAATATAGCCTTCACTGTTGTTCTTGGTGTGATTTCTTTCTTTGTGATATTATTCAGCACCAACAAGCATTTCTGGGGACATATTTTTTGGTTCCCTGGTGTTCCTACTCCGGTAAGAATTTTCATCATGTTGCCTGTTGAATTGTTGGGTGTGTTTACCAAGCCATTTGCGCTTATTGTCCGTCTTTTTGCGAACATGGTTGCTGGTCACATTATCATTTTAAGTTTCATAACATTGATATTTATTTTCGGAGAAATGAGTGGCATTGCAGGATGGGGTTTCTCACCACTTTCTGTAGGTTTCGCTGTATTCATTTATCTGATTGAAATAATGGTAGCCTTTATTCAAGCTTTCATCTTCACCAACCTGACTGCAGTATTTATCGGACAGGCTTTTGAGGGTAGTCACGATGAAGGTCACCACTAAACGCTTTTTTCATTTTTAAAAACAAGTATCATGAGTCTGATGAACATTCTGCTCGACGTTAGCTTATCCCACCTTGGTGGTGCTATCGGTGCAGGTCTCGCTGCAATCGGTGCCGGTATCGGTATTGGTCAGATTGGTAAAGGTGCAGTTGAATCAATTGCACGTCAACCAGAGGCTGCTAATGACATTCGTGCGAACATGATCCTGACAGCAGCTTTCGTTGAGGGTGTTGCCCTTTTCGCGGTTATTGCAGGTCTTCTTGCGGTATTGAAGTAATCGATACAGCATTTCGCCAAAATCATACTGCATCCAAAGCACAGGGCGGAGGATGCAGTACTTTAAAAACAAGTCTTTTAAAATATAAAACATGGATCTTTTATTACCTGGTTTAGGTCTTTTGGTGTGGACCCTTGTTGCATTCTTGATCGTATTTTTTATACTTAAGAAATTTGCTTGGGGTATCATTATCAAATCATTGTCGGAGCGTGAAAATGGTATTGCTGAATCATTGTCTTCTGCTCAAAAGATGAAGGCTGAAATGGCGCAGTTGAAAAGTGAGAATGAAGCTTTAATGGCTCAAGCACGTGAAGAGCGTTCACAAATGTTGAAAGAGGCTAAAGAAACCAAGGATCGTATTGTAAATGAAGCGAAAGATCAGGCAAAAGCGGAGGCTTCAAAAATCGTAGCAGACGCACAAGCAGCGATCCAAACACAGAAAATGGCGGCATTGACTGATGTAAAAAATCAGATTGGTAATATGGTTATTGAGGTAGCGGAGAAAGTTATTCGCAAGCAACTTGATAACAAAGCCGAGCAAGAAAAATATATTCAGCAAATGGCTGGTGAACTTCACCAGTTCGGAAACTAATTGTAGAAAGCATGGGTCACTCTAAAGTTGCATATCGTTACGCAAAAGCTTTGTTTGATCTTGCACTGGAAACAGGCAAGGTTGATCAGGTTCATGCAGATCTGAACACCATTCAACAGGCTAACCACAAGGAATTGAGTACTTTGCTAGGTTCTCCTGTGATTGGAAGTGACAAAAAAACTTCAATTTTTGAAGCTGTATTTGCACAACATGTTCAGCCCATTACTGTCTCCTTTTTCAAATTGATTTTCCACAAAGGAAGAGCAGTAGCTATCAAGGATATTATTGAAGCTTATTTTGATAAATATCGTTTACACAAAGGCATTAAAGTTGTTGAAATGACTACTGCTGTAGCTGTTTCAGATGAAGTGAGACAATCGATTGTGAAAGAATTGCAGAACAATAAAATGCTATCTGGTAAAAGTATTGAATTAAAGGAAAAAGTAGATCCTTCAATCATTGGTGGTTTAGTGATGCAGGTAGATGATAAATTATTTGATGCAAGCATTAAGCATGATCTTCAATTTATCAAGAAGCAGTTTATCAACAACATGTACGTTAGTCAAATTAAATAATCACAAGAATCATTTTTTAAATCATCAGATATGATAGACATTAAGCCCGATGAGATTTCAGCGATACTTCGTCAGCAGCTGAGCAATTTCAATACCTCTGCTGAATTAGAAGAAGTGGGCACCGTTCTTCAAGTAGGTGACGGTATTGCTCGTGTTTACGGATTGAACAATGTAAAATCCGGTGAACTTGTTGAATTTGAGAATGGTGTTAAAGCCATTGCCTTGAACCTTGAGGAAGACAATGTGGGTGTGGTATTGATGGGTGAAGGTGCTGGTATCAAAGAAGGCTCTAAAGTAAAAAGAACAGGAATGATTGCATCTATCAAGGCCGGTATGGGTTTGGTAGGTCGTGTAATCAATACCTTGGGTGAACCAATAGATGGTAAAGGTCCAATTGCAGGTGATCTTTATGAAATGCCAATCGAGCGTAAAGCGCCTGGTGTAATTTTCCGTGAGCCGGTAAAAGAACCACTTCAAACTGGTCTCAAGGCAATTGATGCCATGATTCCTATCGGAAGAGGCCAGCGTGAGTTGATCATTGGCGACCGTCAGACAGGTAAAACTGCCATTGCGATTGACACTATCATCAACCAAAAAGAATTTTACAAAGCAGGTAAGCCTGTTTATTGTATCTATGTAGCGATTGGTCAGAAAGCATCTACTATCGCAGGTGTGATGAAAACTTTGGAAGACAATGGTGCAATGGATTATACCATCATCGTTGCTGCTCCTGCGGCTGATCCAGCTCCTCTTCAGTTCTATGCGCCATTTGCTGGTGCAGCGATTGGTGAGTTCCTCCGCGATACAGGAAATGCTGCCTTGATTATTTATGATGATCTATCTAAGCAAGCAGTTGCTTACCGTGAGGTTTCATTGTTGTTGCGTCGCCCTCCAGGACGTGAAGCATATCCTGGTGACGTATTCTATTTGCACAGTCGCTTGTTAGAGCGTGCTGCAAAGGTGATTGCAAAAGATGAAGTTGCTGCTAAAATGAATGATTTGCCTGATTCAATCAAGCATCTCGTGAAAGGTGGTGGTTCATTGACTGCATTGCCAATCATCGAAACACAAGCGGGTGACGTATCTGCCTATATCCCAACTAACGTAATTTCAATTACAGACGGACAAATATTCTTGGAGTCGAACTTGTTCAACGCAGGTATTCGTCCAGCTATTAACGTAGGTATCTCTGTAAGCCGTGTGGGTGGTAACGCTCAGATCAAGTCGATGAAAAAAGTATCTGGTACTTTGAAACTCGACCAAGCGCTATACCGTGAATTGGAAGCGTTCTCAAAATTTGGTGGTGATCTTGATGCTGCTACTAAATCGGTTATCGATAAAGGTGCGCGTAACGTGGAAATTCTAAAGCAAGGCCAGTACCAACCAGTAGCGGTAGAAAAGCAAGTTGCCATTATTTATTTAGGTACTCAAGGTTTGTTAAAAGATGTTCCAGTGAAATCTGTGAAAGATTTTGAAGAGCAATTCTTGTCTGAATTGGAAGCTAAGCATCCTGAAATTTTGGCTGAATTCAAGAAGGGTAACCTTCCTGAAGATGGTATCAAAACCATGGTTGAGTTTGCTAAAACAATTGCTGCTCAATACAAATAACGAGAAATACAATACTATTCAAGCGCTGGTAATTAACCAGCGCTTTTTTTTTGAACTTATCGCTCGCATTTATTGTTTAATTTGTGGTATCACTATTTACTTTTTGTAATCAATATTGCGCTTAATGATCCTAGAGGTTGAACATTTAAAAAAACGATTCGGAAATTTTGTAGCAGTTGATGACTTATCATTTTCTGTTCAACAGGGAGAAGTATATGGCTTCCTCGGACAAAATGGGGCAGGAAAATCGACAACCATCAGGATGCTCTTATCGTTGATTACACCCACCAGCGGTTCTATTCAGTTGTTCGGGAAATCAATTAATGAACACCGCGAGGAGATACTTAACCAAATGGGTGCTGTAGTTGAAAAACCTGATCTATATAAATATTTGACAGGCTATGAGAACCTGAGCCTTTTTGCTAAAATGAGTGGTAAGGGTATTTCCAAAGAAACAATCAACAATACACTTGCTTTGGTTGGATTAGAAAAAAGATGCCACGATCCTGTAAGGGTTTATTCACAAGGGATGAAACAAAGGTTAGGAATTGCTGTTGCACTTGTGCATGATCCAGCCTTTATCATTTTAGACGAACCTACTAACGGGCTTGATCCCCAAGGAATAGCAGATATACGTAACCTGATTCTATACTTGAGTAAGGAGAGAAAAAAAACAGTATTAGTATCATCCCATCTTCTATCTGAAATTGAACAGGTAGCAGACAGCATGCTCATTATAAATAGGGGTAAGAAAATAGTTGAAGGCAGAGTAAATGAATTGTTGAATCCTAATCATGTTCGATTAGAGATAACGGTGGATGATGATCAAAGAGCAAAACAATTGATAGAAAATACAAGCTGGTCAAAAGGTTTGAAACACGCTCCTGATGGCAAATTGATTGTTGAGACGGAAGCCCAAGCTGTAGGGCAGTTGAATAAACTGCTAGTAGAAAGCAATATTAATGTAACTAGCCTTCGTTCTATGAACTCTTTGGAGGCTTATTTCCTATCCTTAACTACTGGTAATGAAGTTTAGTACAATAGTTTATCTGGAGCTTTATAAGATATTTAGAAAGCCAAGAACGTATATCGCATTTGGTGCTATCGCTGCTATAGTGGGACTCATTCAGCTGGGATTTTATGCTGATGGAAAAAGTTATATGCAGTTCGGACTCCAATCATTCACAGATTCATTTGATATCAATGGTAACATCATTAATGGATACCTGTTGGCCTACATCATTTTACAATTGATGTTGGTGCATGTTCCTTTGTTGATTGCGCTTGTTGCTGGTGATATGATTTCTGGTGAGGCTGCACAAGGTACCCTAAGGGTATTGTTGACAAAGCCAATCAGTAGGGCAAAATTGATTGCTGGAAAATTCAGCGCAACTGCTATCTATACTATTGCTTTATTAATTTGGATGGCTATATGGGCGCTAGGAATTTCTATGATAGTTTTTGGAGTAGACGATATGTTGATTTTGAAAAGTGATTTGGTTACTCAAATTGTAAAAACAGATATCCTGTGGCGTTATGCTGCTGCATTCGGATTTGCAGCATTTGCCATGACAACTGTTGCTGCAATGAGTTTTTTCTTGAGTCTGTTTGCTGAAAATTCTATTGGGCCCATTATGGCTACAATGAGTATTATCATAGTCTTTACCATACTCAATACACTTGATCTACCTATTTTCGATAAAGTGAAACCCTTCCTATTTACTAGTCATATGTTGGGCTGGAAAGGATTCTTTGATGTTCAGATCAATGAAAACAATGAACAGATCGTCGGCTCTATAGAAAATCTACCGGCAGTCATGATCTCTGGTGGAATCTTGTTACTGCACATCATTGGATTTCTGATTGCCTCTGTAGTGGTTTTCAGAAAAAAAGATGTTTTATCCTGATTAGGCGTTGTCTGTTACTACCAACAAGGAATAAATCATACCTGGGAGCCAAAAAATGAATGTAAGTAGTAAGGAAATCCAGAACTTGGTAGTGACTTTATTCTCATAAAGAACAACTCCAACCGGTGGTATCAAAATCGCAAAAATGATGGCTAATAGTTTATTGTCGTCAATACGCTCACCATTTTTTAAGTTGGCTTTATATTGTTGAACTGCAGCTTTAACTTTTGAAACCCTTTCCTTTTTGTCTTTTTTAGATAGGCTGTTGAATTCATTTACCGCTTCTTTGATTTGTACTTCAGTATTTGTTGATGCTGGAGGTAAAATTGCAGCAAAAGAAGAAATAGAGGAGAATACAATTGCTGAGAACAAGACGGCGCCGAAAATTAATTTTTTCATGGATGAATTCTTTTGTACCGCAAAGGTAAAATTCTTTACATGAATCTGATAGGCGGAAATTCATTATTTTCAGTTAGAAATACTTTTCGCATGAAAAAAATAAATTTGCTTGCTTTATTTTCTTTGATATGCTTGTCAGCCTTTGCTGATGTAAGACTGCCATCTATTTTGGGTTCTCATATGGTTTTGCAACAGCAATCCAAGGTCAAGCTTTGGGGATGGTCAGCGCCAGCTGAAAATATTACCATTACTGTAAGTTGGGATACAACAAAGTATGTCACTAAAGGTGATAGAGGGGCAAGATGGATGACAGAAATCAAAACACCCCAAGCAGGTGGTCCACATAACATTAAAATTAAAGGTGCCAACGAAATTGTATTGGAGGATGTATTGATAGGAGAAGTATGGGTTTGTTCAGGACAAAGCAATATGGAGTGGTCCGCTGATCAGGGACTCCAACAGTCAAAAGAAGAATCTCCAAAAGCAACGAATAAAAATATCCGATTCTTTTATGTGCCTAAATCAACCTCATCATCACCACAAGATGATGTGCGTGCTCGCTGGGTAGTGTGTAATCCTGAAGACATGCTGCATTTTAGTGCCATTGGTTATTTTTTTGGAAAACAAATTCATGCCTCTACCAATTTTCCAGTTGGATTGATCAATAGCAATTGGGGCGGAACACCTGCCGAAGTTTGGACACCGGCTGATGTTGTTCTCAATGATCCTGAACTGAGGAAAGCAGCTGCGAAAATTCCTCCATTTGATTGGTGGCCTAACCTAAGTGGGGATGCATACAATGCCATGATTTATCCGCTTACTAACTTCTCTATTGCAGGAGCACTTTGGTACCAAGGAGAAAGTAATGTGGATACTCATTATGGATATAAACGTTTATTCACCAGTATGATTGATAGCTGGAGAAAAGCCTGGAACAAAGATTTTCCTTTTTACTTCGTTCAAATTGCTCCGTTTGCTTACAGCGATGCGCACATTAATGGTGCCTATTTAAGAGAGGCGCAAACGCAAGCTGCTACACATCCAAAAACAGGTATGGTTGTGGTTAGTGATTTAGTGGATAACATAAAGGATATTCATCCAACATTGAAGAAGGAAGTCGCTGCTCGTCTAGCTGAGTATACATTAGCTGAAACTTACGGATTGAATAGGGGGCCGTATAAGAGCCCGGTGTATAAATCGCATAGCATAGAAAAAGCTGCTATAAGAATCAACTTTGAAAATGTGCCGACAGCATTGGTGGCAAAGGGGGGAGAGCTAAGCGACTTTCAAATTGCTGGGGCAGATGGTAATTTCTTACCAGCTAAAGCAAGAATTGAGGGTAGGACGGTAATTGTCTATCATCCATCTTTGAAAGAACCTAAAGATGTTCGTTTCGGATTCACGAATACTGCAATGCCCAATCTTTTTTCTGCGGAAGGATTGCCGGTGAACTTATTTAGAACAGATAAATAGTAAGAAGGGAATAGGGAATAGGGAAGTATACTATTCCCTATTCCCTGTTGGCTATGCCCTATTAATAATATTTCGTTACACCAGGAACCGCAATTTTATACTGACCGTTAGTGTCTGGTAATGACTGTGGTAATGTGTTCCAAGTATAAGCAGTAGGTTGTAGATTCAAGCCACAATTCAGCGCTTTGTCCCACTCCACCAACTTGCCACTGTATGTAGCCATTCTTCCGAGTATAGAAGTCATGGTACTTTTGGCACCATTTTCAGCATCAGCAAATTTGTATTCTCCATTTGCAATAGCTGCGAACAATTCATCATGTTCTGTTTGATAGGGATCGTTTTCCGATTTCCTATCGAACTGATATAGTAAACCACCTTTGTGGTCTCTGATGTTGGCTGCACCACAGAATATTTTTCCTTTCGTGCCTACAATAAGTTCATCCACCTTAGACATGGTGTTTTTAATATGACGACATTGGCTGTTGAGTATGGAGCCATCAGCATAATGGAATTCTACATAATGATGATCAAATATCTCACCATTATCTTTTCCTTTTCTAACTTCTCTTCCTCCCATACCCTGTGCTTTTACTGGATATGCGCCTTTGAACCAATTAATTACATCAATGTTGTGAATATGTTGTTCAGTGATATGGTCTCCGCAAAGCCAATTGAAATAATACCAGTTACGCATTTGGTATTCCATTTCAGTCTGACCTTCCTTTCTTTGGTTCACCCATACGCCATCATTGTTCCACCAAGCTTGTGCTGAGGTGATTTCACCAATCATGTCTTTTCTCTTGAAAAGTTCGCGGTAGGAGTTTTGGTAATGTCTTTGTAGGCCAACAACTACGTTTAATTTTTTAGATTTTGCAACTGCTGCTGCAGCAAGTACTTTCTTCACGCCTTCAGGGTCTGTCGCGACTGGCTTCTCCATGAAGATGTGTTTGTTTTGATTTACAGCCTCTTCAAAATGAATAGGTCTGAATCCTGGAGGTGTTGTAAGTATGACAACATCCGCTAAAGCAATCGCTTGTTTGTAGGCATCAAAGCCGACAAACTTTCTTTCTTCAGGAACGTCAATTAGTTTACTGATATCACCAGTAATGCCTGCTTCTGACAAATCACCCGTAATTGCTTTGTATGCAGAGTCAATACGGTCTTTAAATGCATCAGCCATTGCAACAAGCTTTACATTTTGTTTGCTTCTTAAGGCCTGTACTGCTGCGCCAGTCCCTCTACCACCACATCCAATCAATGCTACTTTGATTGCTTCTGATGCACCTGAATAAAAATTGGCATTACTTAAAAGTGGTGCTGCTAAAATTGCACCTGAAGCTAGACCGGCGGTTTTTACAAACTCGCGTCTTTGATTGTTGTTCAATGGCTTGGGATGTTGCATCGTTGTTGTTTTGAGATTAATATTCTAGATACAATTTATAAAATTTTTCTGCTTCTTCCGCACTGGGTTGCTTTTCTGGTCGAACTATTCTAAAACCAACAAACATGCCATCAGTCAGCCACCACCTGCTTTTAGGAATCTGAGGATCTCTTTTGTTCCAACTGGGTAAGGAAAAATTTCTTCTACTTACTACTAAAGTATTCGCATCATCGAGATAAGATCCACCTCTAATGCTTCTGGGATATCTAGTTGTAGCAGTTGTGATAGGGTCTAATTGACTGTCTGTCAATTTAGATAAATAGACTGAATCATATTGATCTAAAGTCCATTCTGCTAGATTTCCTAACATATCATAGAGTCCCCATGCATTTGCTTTTTTGGTGCCCACTTTTTGGTATTTTTCTTTGCTATTTGCTTTGAACCAAGCATACTGATTAAGTAGTTTTGGGTCATTACCATAGAAGTAATTGGAACTACTACCAGCTCGGCAAGCATATTCCCATTCTGCTTCAGTCGGCAATCTATAAAATACACCAGTTTGTTGCCAAAGCCATTTACAAAACATCATAGCAGCATCAACACTCATGCTGTTCATCGGGTATCCTCCTTCCTTGCCCATGTTCCAGCTAAGGTCGATATATTGAGCAGTGGGACGCGTTACAGCGTCTACTTTAGAGCCTTGTGATAAATTTTCATCTCTGAAGAACACATTGTATTGGTCGTGTGTAATTTCAAAAGCGCCCATCCAAAATGCAGAAATTTGTACTTGCTTGACAGGTTGCTCGTTTGCTTTCCCATTTGCATTTCCCATCTTGAAATTTCCAGCTGGTATATGGACAAGTTTGAGTTGCTGACTAGAGCCAGGTAAAGTAATTTGTTCTGTTTTGTTGATTTGAGGTTGTGCTTTTGAAAAGCCATTGATGAGCACAACAATCAGTGAGATTAAGATTATTCGTTTCAATGCAAGCTATTTCATGCAATTTTAGTTAAATTGTACATATCAATTGCGATTTTATCAAGCTTAAATTTCATTTATGCAACGCAGAGGTTTTTTAAAAAATACTTCATTGGCAACAGCAGCTATCTTACCAGGAATCTCAGTTTTAGGTCAGTCTGTAAAGCAGAATGACAATAAACCATTTCAATTGAATTATGGTTTTCACGATGGCATGTTTGCTGCGCATGCTGGTAAGGAGTTCATCGATCAAATTAAATTCGGACACGAACAAGGATTTCGTTCAATAGAAGACAATGGCATGATGGACCGAACTCCTGAAATGCAAGCCAAGATTGGCGAAACACTAGCTAAGTTAGGCATGCAAATGGGTGTGTTTGTCATAACAAGTAACAGTTGGCATTGGAAAATGAGTTTAGCAACGGGTAAACAGGAGTTCAAAGATTTGATTGTTAAGGATTGCAATAGGGCAGTAGAGGTAGCTAAAAGATGCAATGCAAAATACATGACTGTCGTTCCCGGCAACTTTGATCGTTCACAACCTATCGATATGCAGACGGCACATGTTATTGATGCATTGAGAAGAGGCTCGGAGATTTTAGAGCGCAACGGACTCGTAATGGTATTGGAGCCATTGAGTGATAATCCAGATCTTTTTCTTCGTTATTCTACCCAGACCTATATGATTTGTAAGGCAGTGAATAGTCCTTCTTGTAAAATTCTTTTTGATATGTACCACATGCAACGCAATGAAGGTAATATCATTGCAAACATAGATCGTACCTGGGAAGAGATTGGGTATTTTCAAATAGGTGATAATCCAGGTCGAAATGAACCTACAACGGG
>JBDLUR010000119.1:0-5756 GCA_039805205.1 Bacteroidota bacterium | reverse complement strand
TACTAGAGTAAGTGGACAAACAAACGGACTTGGCTTGGCCACTCCTTTCTTATTGTCTTTTTACGATAACATAGTAGCCCTTCCAAAATCTTTTAACCCACGTGGATTCATTTCTCCTATTGCAGACGGAGCACTTGCTTTTTATAATTACAAATACTTAGGAGCCTTTTATGAAAACAATGTGATGATCAATAAAATATTGGTCACCCCTAAAAGAAGTTTTGAACCTTTATTTAAAGGATATATTCAAATCATCGAAAATACTTGGAATATTCATTCATTGAGTTTGAGCCTTGACAAACAATCTTTACTTGAGTTTGCAGATAAAATAAAAATTGAACAGCAATACGAAAAAGTAGAATTTGATACTTGGATGCTAAGTAGTCAAACACTATATCCTGAAGTCAGATTTCTTGGATTTGATGCAGGAGGATACTTTACTACCTTATTCAGTAAATATCAAATAAATAAAAAATTTGATAAGAAAGAATTTGGTAAGGTATTGTTGAAATACGACTCTCTCTCAAATAAAAAGCCTTTGGATTATTGGGATAAGGCTCGTCCAATTCCATTATTGACCGATGAGGTTAATGATTTTAGAAAAAAAGATTCACTGGAGAAAAGAAGAGAAGATCCTGACTATTTAGACTCACTAGATAGACGTCAAAATAAAATCAATCCTTTTGGTTTGATTTTAAACGGCCAGACCCTAATTAATAGAAATAAGAAAAAGAATTATACCTACGACCCGTTGTTAAAGTCGGTTAGTTATAATACAGTAGAGGGGCTTGCATTGCAACTTTCCGGTTCAGTTGAAAAAAACTATACAGGTAGAAACCAGCTCACGTTTACTCCTGTATTGCGTTATGGTGTGACCAATAAACATTTCAATGCGTTTCTACGAACTAATTATCGATTTGGTAAAAAATATGTAAACAGCATCACAACATCATTTGGCAGCAGAATATATCAGTTCAACAATGCCAATCCCATACCTCAAATCATGAACACGTTTGCCACTATACTAAGTGGTAACAATTACATGAAATTGTACCAAGCCAATTTTTTTCAAATGACCTATCAGAAAGGTTTGGGAGATGGTTTAGAATTTACCGGTTTCATAAATTACCAAGACAGAATTCCTTTAGTAAATACAGACACCAATTATGCATGGGGTAGTTCTAGAATCTTTAATAAGTTTACACCAAATTATCCTACTGAAATTGTTAGTCAACCTATGAACCCCCATCAAGTTTTTGTAGTAGGTTTTAGAATTAGTTTTAAACCTGGAACCAAATACATTGAATTACCTGATAGAGTCATTTCATCTTTTTCTCGTACTCCTACGTTTAGTCTACAATACACCAAAGGAATTAAAAATGTATTGGGCAGTGATAGTGAATTTGATAAATGGCGATTTTCTATTACTGGTGATATCAATTTCAAATTAGGTGGTGAATTTAAATACCGATTTGAAACAGGCGGTTTTATCAATGCTAAAACAGTTGAGGTGCCAGACTATAATCACTTCATAGGTAACCTCACCCGTAAATCAACACCTTATGTTGAAAGTTTTCAAGTAGCGCCTTTTTATGCATTATCCAATAAGGAAAAGATTTTCCTACAATTGAATGGAGAGTATAGACTAAATGGACTAATTACAAATAAAATTCCGTTGATCAGACGTTTAAATTTGCGAGTAGTAACAGGTGCCAATACCATTTGGTTGAGAGATAAAAATTATACTGAAGTTTTTGTTGGCGTTGATAATATTTTGAAACTCTTTAGAGTTGATTATGTATGGGGAATGGGCAAAACAGTGATGCCACAGAATGGTATTAAAATCGGTATTCGTGGATTTTCTACTTTATTTACCGATTACTAGTAATCAAATAATTGTCCTAATTTTGTTCTGTTAATGATTTTGCTCAGCCTGCAACTGAGGTTTCATAAACAGAAATTAAAATCAAATTATGGCAACACTCCACAACAGGGTGTCACGCAAATTGCTAAAAGAAAGAGCAATGGCTGACACAACCCCAAGGGTTACTCTATCATTTTATTGTTATTTCAACATTTCAGATCCTAAACAATTTCGAGACGACTGGTACAAGCAATTAAACGCGTTAAAAGTGTTCGGTAGGATTTATATTGCCACCGAGGGGATCAATGCACAGATCAATTGTCCGGTTGAGCATTTTGAAGAACTACGCAATTACATTTACAGCCATCCAGACATGAATGGGCTTCGTTTGAATAAAGCAGTCCAAGAAGACAATCATTCATTTTATGTTTTAGATATTAAAATCAGAAATAAAATAGTTGCAGATGGAATAGAGGATCCATCTTTTTCAATGGAGAATAAAGGGAAGTATGTAAATGCATTTCAGTTTAATGAAATGGTAAAAGATCCAAATACCTTGGTGATTGATATGAGGAACCACTATGAATATGAGGTAGGAAGATTTAAACAAGCCATTGAAATTCCCAGCGATACCTTTAGAGAACAGCTACCCATGGCTGCAGATATGTTTGAAGCAGATAAGGATCGCAATATCATCATGTATTGTACTGGCGGAATTCGTTGTGAAAAGGCAAGTGCATGGATGTTACACAAAGGGTATAAAAATGTATTCCATTTAGAAGGAGGTATCATCAATTATATTAATCAAGTAAATGATAATAAACTCGATAATGAATTCATTGGAAAGAATTTTGTTTTTGATGAGCGATTAGGAGAACGCATTACAGATGATGTAATTGCAAATTGTCATATTTGTGGTAAAGCGTGCGATGTACACGTAAACTGTGCAAACAGTGCTTGTCATTTATTATTTATCCAGTGTGATGATTGCAACAAAAAGCTAGATGGATGTTGCAGCAAAGATTGTCAAACAATTATTCATCTTCCAGAAGACGAACAAAAACTCAAGCGAAAGGGTATGGATAAGGGCCGTAATATTTTCAACAAGTCGAAACAACTAATCAAGTCACTCTCCAAGCCTGAGTAAACCTATTGCATATGCTTACTCAACGACTGAATAGTCTTGTTGTACATTTCTTCATCAGATAAATCTACAGGAACGAAAGCTTCACCAATCAACTGCTCATAGAGTTGAATGTATCTATTTGAAATAGTAGTAATCCATTCATCTGTCATTTCGGGAACTACTTGTCCGGTTTTACCCATAAAATCATTAGCAATTAACCATTCACGAACAAATTCTTTACTCAACTGAAGCTGTCTTTCTCCCTTCAATTGTCTTTCTTCAAAACCTTCAGCAAAAAAATACCTAGAAGAATCTGGGGTATGTATCTCATCCATTAGTACAATTTGCCCATTTAGTTTTCCAAACTCATACTTAGTATCAGCAAGAATTAATCCCTGCTTGGCAGCAAGTTCCTTACCCTTCTCAAATAAAGAGAACGTGTATTTTTTTAAAATCTCCCATTCTTCGGGCGTAGCCAATCCCTGAGCAATGATTTCGGCTGCACTTATATCTTCATCATGTCCTGCTGAGGCTTTTGTAGATGGGGTAATGAGTGGAGTAGGGAAGAAATCATTTTCTTTTAGTCCATCAGGCATTGTTTCTCCACAAAGTAATCTTCCTTGCTGGTAGGTCCTCCAAGCATGTCCAACTAGGTTACCACGAACTACCATTTCAATTTTAAATGGCTCACAAAGCTGTCCAATTGAGACATTTGGAGCAGGACTCTCTATTAACCAATTTGGGCAAATTGACTTGGTTTTGTCAAGCATATAGGCTGCAATTTGGTTCAAAACCTGTCCTTTATAAGGAATGGGTTTAGGTAAAACCACATCAAATGCAGATATCCTATCACTAGCAACCATAACTAAGAGTTGGTTATTAATAGTATACACATCTCTAACCTTACCCTTGTAGAATGCTGTTTGCCCTGGAAAATTGAAGTTGCTCATGCTGTAAAATTAAAATTGCAGCTTGATACTGCCAATTTTTGGCATGTTTAAAGTCATGAATATTATCTTGAAATTTTTTTATAATACCAACATTGCCTATTTTGTACTAAAATTTGACCAAAAAAATTGCTTATGAAAAGATTAGCGCGCATTGCAGCACTATTTTTCTTGATGCTGCCGGCTATTGTTAATGCACAGAATGTTACCATTACGGGTAGCGTAAAGAGTGCTACTGGATCAGAGACATTAAGTTCTGTTTCAGTCACACTGAAAGGAAGCACATCAGGAACTTTTACAGACAACAAAGGAAATTTTACTTTGAGCATCCCTGCTTCAACTAAATTTCCAGTTACCCTTCTTTTTTCTTCAATTGGATATGGAATCTCTGAGGTAAATGTAACTGCAGCAGGTGCTATGCCTACTGTAAGCTTAATGCCGTCATCTACATTAGGTGAAGAGGTTGTTGTATCTGCCACTAGAACTCCAACCAAAATCCTAGAATCGCCTGTTTCTATTGAGCGTATCAACAATACAGCACTGAGAAATGCTCCAGCTGCTGACTATTTTGATATGGCTACTAATTTAAAGGGTGTGGATATGGTTGCTTCTAGTTTGACCTTTAAAACTGTTACAACTAGAGGTTTTGCTGGTTCTGGTAATACTAGGTTTACACAAATTGTAGACGGTATGGATAACCAGGCACCAGGTTTAAACTTTGCTGTAGGTAGTTTCGTTGGCTTGAGTGAATTGGATGTAGAAAGTATGGAACTTCTTCAAGGTGCATCTTCTGCTTTATATGGTCCAGGTGGTATGAACGGAACTTTGCTGATTAACAGTAAAGACCCATTCAAGCATCAGGGACTTTCTTTCCAAATCAAAAATGGTTTAATGCATGCTGACGGTAAATACCGCGACCCATCAGGTTATTACAACTGGGATGTTAGGTATGCGAAAAAAGTAAGCGAAAGGTTTGCTTATAAAATTACCGCAGGAATGATTCAAGCGAAAGACTGGCTTGCTGCTGATAACAGAAATGTAACAAGATCAGGACCTTTCTTGGGAAGTATAGTACCTGGAACACGTGCTACAGATCCTAACTATGATGGCATGAACTTCTATGGAGATGAAACCACTATTGACCTTAATCTTGTTTTAAATGGTATTGCTGGTCAGGCTCCATTTTTGGCCCCTTATATTTCTACATTGACTGGTACTCCAAATCCAGTTTCAAGGACTGGTTATTCTGAAAAAGAGGTTACCAATCCAAATACAACAAACTTTAAATTAGGTGCATCTTTCAATTATAAAATCACCAATTCAGTAGAAGCCATCCTTTCAGGATTCTGGGGTACTGGTAGTACGGTTTATACTGGAAGTGACCGTTATTCTTTGTTAGATCTTAAAATGGGTCAGTACAAACTTGAATTTAAACACAAAAACTGGAACCTAAAAGCATATACTACACAGGAAAATGCTGGACAATCTTATAATACTACAGTTACAACAAGATTGTTCAATGAAGCTTGGAAATCTTCACCACAATGGTATACCGAGTATGGTCAAGCCTATTTGGGAAGTTTGTTGGGTGGTATGACTTCTATCAATGCCCACAACATGGCGAGGTCAGTAGCTGATGCTGGAAGACCAGCTGCTGGTTCTAGACAATTCCAAAGATTGTATGATTCAGTAAGAGCTAGATCAATTGCTGATGGTGGTGGTCTTTTTGTTGATAAAACAAATCTATATGCAGTAGAAGGTCAGTATAACCTTACTCACCTTACAGGTGACTGGGCTGAAGTATTGGTTGGAGGTAACT
>JBDLUR010000118.1:0-3136 GCA_039805205.1 Bacteroidota bacterium | reverse complement strand
AATGCTGGTATGACCCGTTTTGGAAGTGGTTGGGCTTGGTTGTTGATCAAAGATGGTAAGTTGGAAATTTCTTCAACCCCTAATCAAGACAATCCATTAATGGATGTAGCTGATGTGAAGGGAACACCAATTTTGGGCGTGGATGTTTGGGAGCATGCCTATTATCTGAAATACCAGAACCGCAGAGCTGATTATCTTGGCGCTTTTTGGTCGGTTGTAAACTGGAACAAAGTAGCTGATCGTTTTCAGGCAGGATCATAACCACTATCGCCCCAAGGGTGACAACGTGATATTCTTTTAAGGGCCTTCCATAGGCCCTTAATTATTCCATATTTTCGAAGTGCATCCATTGCATATTGAGAACAGGTGGGCGTAAACCTACATTTCGGTCCCAGCCATGGTGAAATAATCAACCTATAGAGGTAAATCAAAAAAATAAAGGGAGCAATTATCACTTCACGTAACGTGGTTTTCAACCTGGTCATACGGTGTAAATCTATTCATTCCCCTTCAAATTAACACAATGCAAGCTGGTTAATCTGCCTAGAAATTAGACTTTATCACTTGTAAGGCAAAACGTTGCTTTTGAATTTTATCAAAACAACCATTATGCCCATGTTTAACCGTGTACGCGACAAAATAGGGATGAAGGAAATCCCTATTGATGCTCAATTCCTTTCTGATTCAGAATTACAAGATGCAGTTTTGAACTGGATTGATTTATTTAAATCCCATCGAATTTTACTCTCCTTTAATGAGCGCGAGATCAATTACAGGAGAAGGTATGTGTTTATTAGGAACATGTTTTTGGATATGCAATTGCCTTCCCATCCACCAGAGTTATATTTCTGTTTTCTCTACGATCATTACCAGCAGGATGTATTTCCAGAGGAACCAGAGGCGCTGGTGGGTGAACTTTTAGATGGCATTCTTGGCGGATCGGTGAAAAGAAATCCGGCAATTATGCATAAAAGGATCAAGTTTAATCAGTTTCACAATTTATCGGAGCCAGAATTCTTTTATGTGTTGGATTGTCATCAGAAAAAATATGCCTCCATTGCGGGGATTTCATTGAGACATGAAGAGAAAATGGTTGCCGGGAATAGGCTTGTCCTGGTAGGAAGTCATACAACTGGATTTTGTCATCTTGATCATTGTGCAATACAACATGGAAAATGGAAGGTCGAAATGTTGAGGTGTCAGGGAAATTGGTTTGTTTCTGGGATATTTATTGAGGGGATTCAGTTTTGACTCAAGCGCCTTTTTGATTAACTTAGCAATTCCAAAAAAATGACGATTGTCAGATACAAAATCAATATTCAAAAGGCTTAGATCAACAGGCGATGAACAGGAAGAGATGAGTTTTATTGATCATCTTGAAGTCCTTCGTTGGCATATTGTCCGTTCGGTCCTGGCCATCCTCACCAGTGCTATCTTATTTTTCATCTACATCGATGAAATTTTTGATATTGTCATCATGGGTCCTACCCGTAATGATTTCATCTCCTATCGTGCTTTTTGCAAATTGAGTCATGTTTTAGGGATGGGGGATTCATTGTGTATGCCACCCATGAAACTCAGCCTGCAGGTGACATCCATCAGTGGCACTTTCATGTCTAGTATCACCATAGCTGTGGTAGGCGGTTTACTTGTTGCCTTGCCTTATGTTTTCTTTGAAATATGGAAATTTATCAAGCCGGCATTAAAAAGTAGTGAGTTAAAATATACGAGAGGTATTATTTTCTGGGTGAGTATGTTTTTCTTTATGGGAGCTGCTTTTGGTTATTTTATGCTCGCTCCATTTACATTTAACTTTTTATCCAATTATACGATTGGTAATATTGGAGTTATAGATTACCGCCCAACTCTTGCTGATTACCTGGATAGTTTGATTGATATCACACTTGGTGCAGGTATTGCATTTGAGCTACCGATGGCCACTTGGCTTTTATCCAAATTGGGTATCATTACGCCTAATTTCTTGAGAACGTATAGAAAGTATGCCTATGTAGCTCTTTTGGTGGTGGCTGCTGTTATTACTCCATCGCCCGATTGGGGTTCACAGTTGATTGTAGTTGTACCGTTGGTACTCCTTTATGAAATCAGTATCCTGATTGCAGCTCGTGTGAAGAAGAAGCAGGATGAAGAGTGGGAATAAAAAATTAAAAACGATTCATATGAAAATAGCAATAGGGTCAGATCATGCAGGGTTTGATTACAAAAATGGAGTGAAAGATCATCTTGAAAATGCTGGTCACAAGCTAGTAGATCATGGTACATATTCAGATGCTTCATGTGATTATCCTGATTATGCGCATGCAGTAGCAATGGCTGTTGAGAAAGGTGAAGCCGACTTTGGCGTGTTGATCTGCGGATCTGCCAACGGGGTTTGTATGACGGCTAATAAGCATGCTGGAATCAGAGCAGCATTATGCTGGGAGAAAGAGATTGCTGTTTTAGCAAGGTCACATAATAACGCCAATGTCATTTGTCTTCCTGCGAGATTTGTGAGCATGGAAGCTGCATTAGAGATGGCTGATGTGTTCATCGCGACTGCATTTGAAGGCGGAAGACATCAGAATCGTGTTAATAAAATTTAAACCATAAAATCAAACCATATGTCAAGGCTCTATTCATTGGCTTTCGCCTTGTTGTTTGTCCATTTTGCCACTGCGCAGAAGCAAACTACAAAGATGCCAGATCCTAAAAAGTATGCTGCAAGCATCACTACCGAAGATTTAAGTAAACACTTGTATATCATTGCTGGAGCTGAAATGGAGGGTCGTGAGACGGCCACTGAAGGTCAGCGTAAAGCAGCGGCTTATATTGAACAACATTTCAAATCAGTTGGATTGATTCCAGGTAACAGTGGAAGTTATCAGCAACATTTTCCTGTTTACAGGGATGAAGTTGGAGCTGCGGAAGTGGTTGTAAATGGTAAGTCGTTTGAGATGGGAAAGGATTTTGTGCCATTTACCATGTGGAACAACAATGCGACATCCTATTTTTCTGAAGTAGTTTTTGCTGGACATGGAATTGTTGATAAAGAGGTTGACGATTACAAGGGTTTGAATGTTACAGGAAAAGCTGTTTTACTATTGGATGGTGCTCCAGCAGGGTTTAAGCCTTCTGCTGC
>JBDLUR010000117.1:0-13952 GCA_039805205.1 Bacteroidota bacterium | reverse complement strand
TTCAACGTGTCGGTTTAAAATCTCCCTAATTTGTTTTGACTAACTTTGACCAATGCAAGTGAAGCTGGAACAATTTGAGTCTGTGATCATTGGTAAAGTGGCTGAGGCTGCCAACCAATTGCAATTACCTGCTTTTGTGGTAGGTGGTTTCGTGCGTGATAAATTATTGGGTAGACCTTGTAAGGATATTGATGTGGTTTGTCTGGGTGATGCCATCAGCTTAGCTAATGCAGTGAGTGAAAAGTTCCAGCCTCAACCCAAAGTTTCTTGGTTTAAAAATTTTGGTACGGCACACCTCAACATCCAAGGGTATGATGTAGAGTTTGTTGGTGCCAGAAAAGAAAGTTATCAGCAACACTCTAGAAATCCTACTGTTGAACCTGGTACTATCAAGGATGATCAGGAAAGAAGGGACTTCACCATCAATGCATTGGCCATTGATTTACAAGAGGCCTTATCGGCAAATATCAAATTGGTTGATCCTTTTAATGGTGTTCAAGACTTACAGGATAAAATCATCAAAACGCCTTTATCTCCTGATAAAACTTTTAGCGATGATCCACTGCGTATGCTAAGGGCCATCCGCTTTGCAACGCAATTGGGTTTTGTAGTAGAAGCGAATACATTATTAGGAATTACCGATACGGCCCATCGCATTTCAATTATCAGTCAGGAAAGGATAACGGATGAATTGAATAAAATCATGTTGTCCCCCAAGCCATCTATTGGTTGGGATCTCTTGTATAAAACTGGTTTGCTCAAGGTAATCTTTCCTGCGATGGTTGATTTGGCTGGTGCTGAATATATTGATGGAAGGGGACATAAAGATAATTTCTACCATACACTGCAAGTGTTAGATAATATCTGTGTGAACACAGATAACCTTTGGTTACGTTGGGCAGCCTTGTTGCACGATATTGCAAAGCCTGCAACCAAAAGATTTGAACAGGGTATCGGTTGGACCTTCCACGGTCATGAAGTAGTGGGAGGAAGAATGGTGCCTAAAATTTTCACCAAATTCAAATTGCCCATGCACGAAAACATGCGGTATGTAAGAAAGCTGGTGGAATTGCATCTCAGGCCGATAAGTCTAACCAAAGAAAATATTACAGATTCAGCTGTCAGAAGATTATTGTTTGATGCCGGTGATGATATCGATGATTTAATGCTATTGTGTGATGCCGATATAACTTCTAAAAATGAAAATAAAGTAAAACGTTTCAGAGCGAATTTTGAATTGGTTCGTCAGCGTTTGAAAGAAGTTGAAGAAAAAGATAAAATCAGAAATTGGCAGCCTCCTATAACTGGAGGGTTGATCATGCAAACTTTTCAACTCGCTCCTTGTAGAGAAGTGGGAGTGATTAAAACTGCAATCAGAGAAGCTATTTTAGATGGAGTTATTGAGAACAGCTACGAAGCTGCTTTTGCCATGATGTTGGAAGAAGGCAAAAAATTAGGATTTACTGTGCATAACGTTTGAACCAAGTAATCTGGCGCTTCGCGTAATTCCTGGTATGTTGTTTGATCTTTTCAATTGCCTCTTCTCTTGTACATGCTCCATCAAAAAAATCAAAGAACTCTTTATAGCCGACTGTTTGCAAGGAGGTCAATTCTTTGAAAGGGTAGACAGAGCTTGCTTCATCTTCTAATCCCTCGCTTATCATCTGATCAACGCGTGTATTGATGCGGTCATACAATTCAGCTCTTGGTAAATCAACAATTTTATAAATGATATTGTATAGCTTATTAATACCTCTGTTTTCAGCATTGATTTGAAATTGATGAATAGGAGTGCCTGTATGCAAAACGACTTCCAGCGCACGCATCATGCGGTTGGGATTGTTGGTGTCACCTTGATTTTCAAATTCAGGGTCTAGCGACAGTAATTTATTTCTTAGCGCCTCAATACCTTGGTTTTCATATAACTGGATGACTTGTTCTCTAATACTCGAAGGAACGGCTGGTATTTCATCTAAACCTTCTACTAGTGCTTTGATGTAAAGGCCTGTCCCGCCGCATACAATAGCAGTATCATTTGTTTTGAAAATTTCTTCCAGATACTGTTTGGCTTCTCTTGCAAAACTACCTGCAGTAATGGATTCGTGAATGGAGTGATTGGCTATAAAATAATGATGAGCAGCTGCTAATTCAGCATCAGAAGGACGTGCAACGCCAATTTTGAGTTCCTTGAAACATTGTCTGGAGTCAGCAGATACAATGGAGGTATTGTATTGTTTTGCTAGTGCAATCGCCAATGCTGTTTTACCAACTGCTGTTGGTCCGGCTACCACAATGACTGTCTTATTCAACTGATTAGAATGCATTATCGTCTTCAGATGACGTTTCTTCACCGCCAAGTTCATCTGTATCGCCAGTACCTTCTTCACCTTCATCAGAAAATCCATCGCCTAATGAGCTGAGGTCGTATTTCTCTTCTACATCTGCGAATCTATCGCCCAGTATACTTTTGATGCCATACTGACTCGGACCAATTCCTTCTTTTCTTGTCGTAGTAGGATAAATGAGTTTGTTGTTTTCTTCCTTAGAAACAGAGATCAATTGAATTTGGAAAGTCCAGTTTTTTTGAAAATCATAGACATAAACGAACTTCTGTTCTGTGTCTCTAATTTCAGATCCAATATTGGTTTCAAACATGTCCAATGGATCTACAGGGTAGACTACATCATCATATTTTTCCAAACTTATGGCTCTACCTCTTTGCCAGTTATCGTTGCTTCTGTAGAAAGTAGCTTGGTGAATGCTATCGAATTCATAGGCTGCAAGTATAGCCGTATGCAGCTCAAAAAATGATTGATTGTGCTTGATTGCAATATCTCTGTAAATGGTATCGTCTTCTTCGAAGAAAACGCGGAACTTTAGAACGGCCATGCAGGCAAGTTAATAAAAAAAGCCAACGAGGCAAAGTGATAAAACCTGAAACGCGACTAGTTGTCGTATTAGAATTTCATGCCGACTGTCATCACAACATTTCCGTTGGTTCCTTTGACAAATCCAGGTGCAAAAAATCCATTATCGAGTCTGTAGGGGAAAGAGGCATCCTTGACCATACGATGAACGTAAGTGAGGTCTAAAAAATATCCTTTGTTGCGATAGCCCAAACCTCCACTTATGCTGGATTGTGTTCCTTTCAGGATTGTGGATTGATAGGCATTGCCCATATAGTTGTATCCCAATCTAGCCATGATGGTATTGAATTTTAATTCACCACCAAGTCTGAAATTGACAGCAGATCTGTATTGGTCTTTTATGGCTGTATTTACTTCCTCTAAATAATTAACACCATTGGTGAGGCTTCCTGTATTGAATTTAGATTTACCATAGTTTAAGAATTCAACATCAGCACTGATAAATCCACGTTGCTTTTTTACATCTTCCACTTCTTGGAAAATATAAGATATACCAAACATGAAACGCATTGGATTGGTGTAATCATATTGAAATTCTCCTGCTTCACCGTTATTGAAATCTCTTGAACTTTGGGTGAGCACCGTTTGCCCTTGATATCCTTCAACATCAGTTGTGATGGTCGTGGTATATAGGTCTTCCAGATTATAGAAGACAGGGGAGTGGAAGGCAGCGCCTATTCTGATTTGATCGACTGGTCTTACAATTATGCCAAGGTTCAAACCAACACCAATTCCTTCCGTCAACAAAGTTTCTTGTGTTTCAAAATAATTGAAGTTGTTGTTCTTGTTATTGGTTGCATCAGTCTCTCTGTAGGTGCTTGTTCTTTCGTATTTAAGCTGACTAAAAGTAATACCTCCGCCCACGAATAGCCTGTCCATATAGTTGCCACTTGCTGCTATAAAGTAATCGTTGATGCCTCCCTTTGTAACAACGTTTTGTTGTTGTATAACGCCAGTTTGAGGAGTAGCAAGACTTTTATATCCTGCAACTGTACCACCCGCGCCAGATAGGGTGTCTATCAAATAAGTATTCAATGCAAGGCTTGCTCCGTATGGAAAATTATTAGCTGCATCATTGGGGTTCGTTACATTTTTGTTGATCAACTCCTCAAGGTATTTCTCCGAGTAAGAGCTTTCGTTGTTGTTTCCCTTTAGAAAAGTTTGGTTGTTGAAATTAGCCCTTCTGTTCATCCCCAATCCAACAGTGAAATTTCTCCAGTCGCCACTTACTGATCCTTCTTTCGGTAAGATGAAACCAAAATTGCTGATGTCGAAAGCAGTTTTTTTATCACTGTTTTCACTCGACAAATAATTGATCCTGGTTTTATTAAAACCCAGTGTAGGTGTAAACACAAATTCACTTGTTTTGAAAAAAGCCAAACCAGCAGGGTTTACTGCTGCTGCAGTGATATCGCCACCAAGAGCAACAACGGCTCCTCCAATTGCTCTTGTTCTTGCACTACCGCCATGACCCATCATGGAATAACGAAGTGCATCCGCAGGTTCTTGCGCCATTGCTGCACCTGATAAAAAGGTGAGGGCAATGAAAAGTATTTTCCTCATGAAATTAGAAGGATTTGAAAGTTTAATTGCCTCCACGTCCAAATGATCTTACCGGAGCTGAGCTTCCGCTGCTGCTTCCAGAAGAAGAACTGTTGGAGCTGTTGTTGAAGCCAGAGCCAGAACTGTTGTTGCTGAAAGTTCTAGAAGGACTGCTGTTTCCACCATTTCCACGTGGGTTATAACCACCTCTTGGTGTATTGCTTCCACCATTGTTGATGTAAGAGCCTCCAAAGCGGGAACTGTTGTTTCCGTATTTAGAACCATAGTTCTGTGGTGGAGTATAGTTGTTAAGGTTAACCATTCTTGGACCATTCGCCCTTGGGTTGGTGAACTTTACGTTGTTGAATACCACAACTGGACTTCCAAAATAATAAGGGGAGAAGGGGTTGTAATAAAGTCCTGTTCCAAAAGAGGGACCGAAAAACGGATTGCCCATAAATGGAGAAAATCCCATCCCCATTCCCATGCCACCTCTAAACGAAGGATAGAAATCTAAATAAGCAGTATTGTTCCAATAAGGGTTGTTCCAGTAACCGAAATCATCATCAAATGATCTCCATCTTGAGCCACCCATGGCTTTCATCCTTAAATAACGGTCATTCAACGGCACATTTGATTCACGATAACTCCTGTCGTCGTCAACATTTACATACCCTGATTCCTCACGAACAGGTGAAAAATACACATCGTCAGGTGTCTGTCCGCTCCTGTAAGCAGTACTGCAACCCATCATGATGGATGCTAGTGAAAATACAAGAATGATCCTCTTCATACAACGTGATTTAAAGATTAACCCGAAGTTACTACTTTTGCGCTAACGCAGCTTTATTATTAGACGTCCGGAATCATGAAAAGTTGCAATTCAAATCTTAAAAAATGTTAAATCATTAATATGGGCAATGAACTGACTACGCGGGAGAAAGATTATTCACAATGGTACAATGATTTGGTGCTTAAAGGTGGACTAGCCGACTACTCCGCAGTACGTGGCTGTATGGTTATCAAACCCTACGGTTACACCCTTTGGGAAAATATGCGTGATGTATTGGACAAGATGTTCAAAGAGACAGGTCATGTGAATGCCTATTTCCCTTTATTTGTTCCTAAGTCGTTCTTAGAGAAGGAAGAAGGTCATGCTGAAGGATTTGCAAAAGAATGTGCAGTCGTTACCCATTATCGCCTAAAGGGCGACCCTAACAACAAGGGAAAATTAATGGTAGATCCAGAAGCTAAATTGGAAGAAGAACTCATTGTTCGTCCAACCAGTGAAGCCATCATTTGGAATGCCTACAAAGATTGGATTCAGTCTTACAGAGATCTTCCTTTGTTGATCAACCAATGGGCAAACGTGGTGCGTTGGGAAATGCGTACAAGATTGTTTTTAAGGACTGCTGAATTTTTATGGCAAGAAGGACATACTGCACATGCTACTGCTGAAGAAGCCATTGAAGAGGCAGAAAAAATGTTGCATGTGTATGCTGATTTTGTAGAGAACTATATGGCCCTTCCAGTGATGAAAGGAGTGAAGACGCCTAATGAAAGATTTGCTGGTGCTTTGGAAACCTATTGCATTGAAGCACTCATGCAAGATGGTAAAGCATTACAGGCAGGTACTTCACATTTCCTCGGACAAAATTTTGCGAAAGCATTTGAAGTAAAATACCTCACCAAAGAAAACAAACAAGAATATGTTTGGGCAACTTCATGGGGTGTTTCAACTCGATTGATTGGTGCACTTGTTATGGCACACAGTGATGATCAAGGTTTAGTAATGCCACCAAGAATTGCACCATTACAAGTAGTGATTGTGCCTATCTACAAAGGCCCTGAACAAAAAGCACTCGTAGATGAAAAAGTATATGGCATCATGAGTGAATTGAAGAAGCAAGGAATTTCTGTAAAGTATGACGATGCTGACAATACTAGACCAGGATGGAAGTTTGCTGAATATGAATTGAAAGGTGTGCCAGTAAGAATTGCTATTGGTCCGAAGGATATTGAAAATGGTGTTGTAGAAATCGCGCGCAGAGACACCAAAGAAAAATCTTCAGTGCCTGCTGAGGGTTTAACTGATTACATCAAACAACTCTTAGAGGATATTCAACAGAATTTGTACAACCGTGCTTTGAGCTATCGCAATGAACACATCACTGAAGTGAATTCATGGGAAGAGTTCAAGCAAGTGTTGAATACCAAAGGTGGATTTATATCAGCGCATTGGGATGGTACTCCTGAAACGGAAGAGAAAATCAAAGACGAAACAAAAGCAACCATTCGTTGTATCCCACTTGATAATAAATTGGAAGAAGGCGTTTGTGTTTGCTCTGGAAAGCCAAGTAAACAAAGGGTTTTGTTTGCAATGGCTTACTAGTCGAATAGGTATTTTGCTCTAGCATTCAGGCATGCACCAATAACACCTGCTTTCTCACCCAATTGAGATACTTTCAAATTGGTGTCGTTGTTTACGATACTATGAGATAGTCTGTTTAAAGTACTCTTTGCTGAGAAGCGCAGGTATTCACCTGTCTCGGATAGTGTGCCTCCTAAGATGACTGTTTCAGGGTTGAAAATATTGATAACGATAGCAATTGCTTTTCCTAATTTCTCACCCAATTCTTCTAGGATTTCTATGCAAAGTGTGTCTTCATTCTTTGCTGCTTCGATGATGTTGTTGAGTGTAATGTCTTCAATTGCTTTGCTACCATCGTAGGCCAATGAAGTAGAGCCCGATTGTATTTTTTGTTTGAATTTTCTCAAGAGTGCAATACCAGATGCTTCGGTTTCTAGACAGCCTTTTTTTCCGCAGTGACAAATGATTTCATTGTCGAAAACAGGGATGTGGCCTAATTCTCCGCTAAATCCTGATTTACCATGATAGATTTTTCCATCAATCAAAATACCCATACCAATTCCATAATCTAGATTGATCAGAATCGCGTTCTTTTCATTACCTGCATCAGCGTTTGAAAACTCTCCCAAGACCATTGCCTTTGAATCATTTTCAATAATGGTAGGTATGCCTAAGTCATTGGTCATGATTTCCGACAACGGTTCTTCCTTGAAATTAAAATGGTTGTAATTGTGACCAGTCCTGGGGTTGATCCTTCCGGGTATATTTAACCCAATACCAATTAATTTCTTTTTGAATTCATCGTGTTTGTTGATAAAAGCTTGAATTAATGATTTGAGCTCAGTTAATGAAGCTTCATTGTTAGTTAGGTGATAATCTACTTTTTCTGTCAGACTGATCATCCCTTTTTTAAGGTCCATCAATCCGAAATTTACATGATGGAGTTTGATGTCTACTCCCAAAAAATAGCCAGCATCGGCCATCAATCCAAAAGCATTCGCTCTTCTTCCGCCGGTTGAATCTTGTTTTCCTTCATCACGCAGCACACCTTCTGTTACCATGAGGTTCACGAGTTCAGTCGCTTTAGGAACACTGATACTGAGTTCTTTGGCAAATTCTGTTATGGTAGCAGATCCCGATTGATCGAGTAAGCGCAATGCTGCTTTCCTTAATTGCTTATTTTTTATAGCGACACCTCCAACTTCGTTAGAATTCGCCTTTGTTTTTTTGGTATTTTCTGTTTTCACGACTTGAAGTTAGGTTCTTTTTAATAATTTTTACCAAGAAATCAGGAAGTGAATTTTTTAATTAAAATGTTAGTCGTGGTTTAGTAAGAAGGTTAAGAGGAGGATGTTATCGAACTCAACTTTGAATTTTGCTGCATTAGAACTAATTTTGCGACTCATTCATAAATCAAATATCATGGCATACGACGTTCTCGTTCTTGGTAGTGGTCCTGGGGGTTATCCAGCTGCAATCAGAGCTTCTCAACTTGGTTTCAAGGTGGCGATTATTGAAAAGGAAAGTCTAGGTGGCGTTTGTCTTAACTGGGGTTGTATCCCGACAAAAGCCTTGTTGAAAAGTGCACAGGTATATGAATACATGAAACACAGTACTGATTATGGTATCAACGCAAGTAATGTTGCCCATGATTTTGGTGCGGTTGTGAAGAGGAGTCGCGGTGTTGCCGACAAAATGAGCAAGGGTGTTCAGTTTTTGATGAAGAAGAACAAGATTGATGTGATCATGGGTTATGGCAAAATTGCTGGTAAAGGCAAGATTGAAGTGACTGCTGCTGATGGTAACAAACAAATCGTTGAAGGTAAATACATCATCATCGCAACTGGGGCTAGAAGCCGCCAGCTGCCTAATCTTCCGCAAGATGGCAAGAAAATCATCGGCTATCGCGAAGCGATGGTATTGCCTCAGCAACCTAAATCAATGGTGGTTGTAGGTAGCGGTGCAATTGGAGTTGAGTTTGCTGATTTTTATAACTCAATGGGCACCAAAGTGACCATTGTTGAGTTCATGGATAGAATTGTTCCAGTAGAAGATGCTGATATCAGCAAGGAATTGGAAAAGCAATTGAAGAAAAAAGGGATCACCATTCTTACTTCAAGTGAGGTAACGAAAGTGGATACAGCAGGTGCGGGAGTGAAAGCTTCTGTAAAGAATGCAGCAGGCGAATCAATCCTTGAGGCTGATATCGTATTGAGTGCGGTGGGTATTGCGCCAAATATTGAGAACATCGGACTTGAGGAAACTGGTATCAAAGTGGAGAAGGGAAGAGTGGTAGTCGACAAAGGTCAGCAGACATCTGTTCCTGGTATTTACGCGATTGGCGACTGTTCACCTGGTCAGGCTTTGGCACACGTAGCAGCGAAAGAAGGTATCAATGCCGCTGAAAACATCGCATACCTAGAAAAGAAATTCAATCACAAGCCAGAGGCAATTGATTATAATAACATCCCAGGTTGTACTTATTGCTCACCTGAAATTGCTTCAGTAGGTTATACCGAAAAAGCAGCTAAGGATGCGGGTTATGAGATCAAAGTGGGTAAGTTTCCTTTTATGGCCAGCGGTAAAGCCAGCGCAGCAGGTACTACGGATGGTTTCGTAAAGGTAATTTTTGATGCCAAATACGGTGAGTTCCTCGGAGCGCACATGATTGGTGCTGGTGTGACTGAAATGATTGCTGAAGTGGTAGTTGCCCGTAAGCTGGAAACTACACACCATGAGATCCTGAACGCTATCCACCCTCACCCAACAATGAGTGAAGGTGTGAAGGAAGCGGTTGCGGCAGCTTATGGGGAGGCGATTGATATTTAGTCAACAGGGAATAGGGAATAGGGAATAGGGAATAGGGAGTAGGGAACAGGGAGTAGATATAATTTTTTAAATCGTTTTTGGAAGATAAAGGAACAATTATTACCTTTGCCGTCCCTAAAAAATTGAGTTTATGGCACGAGTATGTCAGGTTACAGGAAAACGCCCTATTACAGGAAACAAGGTTTCGCATTCAAATATCAAAACCAAGCGTCGTTTTCTGCCTAATCTTCAAACCAAGCGTTTCTTCCTTGCAGAAGAAGACAAATGGATTACTTTGAAGCTTTCTTCTGAAGCTATCCGTACCATCAACAAGAATGGATTGTACACTGTAGTGAAAGAATTAAGGGCACAAGGCGTTAGTATTTAATAAAAGAAATAAACCGAAAGGCAATGGCTAAGAAAGGTAACAGGGTTCAGGTGATTTTAGAGTGCACAGAGCACAAGACTAGCGGAATGGCTGGTACAAGTCGCTATATCACTACCAAGAACAAGAAGAATACCCCAGAACGTATGGAATTGAAAAAATTCAATCCCATCATGAAGAAATATACTGTTCACAAAGAAATTAAATAATCATGGCAAAGGCAGCATCAAAGAACGCGAAAGTAAAAGACTTGAAAGCTTCAGCAGAAGCTAAAAACTGGACTAAAGTTATCAGGGCTGTAAGAAGTCCGAAGTCTGGTGCTTATACTTTCAAAGAGCAGATTGTGCACAAGGATAAAGTAAAAGATTTCCTCGCTCAATAAAAAGATTTTAGTCTTATGACCAAAGCTGTTCCGTTTTTTGTATCGGGACAGCTTTTGTTTTAATGGCAATACCTCACAGTTATGGGATTTTTTGATAAACTATTTGGCAAAAAAGAAAAAGAGCAACTCGATAAGGGCTTGGAAAAGACCCGTGAAGGCTTTTTCTCCAGAATCACCAAAGCCATTGCTGGTAAAAGTCAGGTTGATGATGAAGTACTAGATCAACTCGAAGAGGCTATGATATCTGCGGATGTTGGTGTTGATACTACGCTGACCATCATTGAAAAAATTCAGGCTAGAGTTGCTAGGGATAAGTATCTGGGAACTGATGAATTGAATGGTATTTTACAGGAAGAAATTCGCAATATTCTAGTTGATGATGAAAAGGATACCATCAAGCGATTTGATTTGCCTGAAGGTAAAAAGCCTTTTGTGGTGCTGGTGGTAGGTGTAAATGGGGTTGGAAAAACAACTACTATAGGAAAGCTAGCGACTAATTTCAAAGCTGCTGGTAAATCAGTGATGTTGGGTGCTGCGGATACTTTTAGAGCAGCGGCAGTCGACCAACTCACGATCTGGAGTGAAAGAGCAGGTGTTCCAATTGTAAAAAAAGAAATGGGAAGTGATCCTGCTTCTGTCGCCTTTGATGCAGTCAATAGTGCAGTGGCTAAGGGAGCAGACATCTTGCTCATTGATACAGCTGGTCGTTTGCACAACAAAGCGCATTTGATGGAGGAGTTGAGCAAAATCAAACGTGTGATTCAGAAAGTTATTCCTGATGCGCCGCATGAAATTTTGTTGGTGTTAGATGGAACAACGGGACAAAACGCAATTGAGCAAGCCAAACATTTTTCTGCAGCAACGGATGTTACCGCATTGGCTATAACTAAGTTAGATGGCACTGCCAAAGGTGGGATTGTACTGGCCATCGCTAATCAATTTAAAATTCCTGTAAAGTTCATAGGCGTGGGTGAAAAAGCAGAGGACCTGATTGTGTTTGATAAACACGCATTTGTAGAGGGGTTGTTTAAAGTTTAATTATAGATGAAATCCAAAACAATAAAAAAAGACAAAGTCAACATCATCACCCTAGGGTGCAGCAAGAACATGGTGGATAGTGAAGTGTTGAGTGGACAGCTCTTGGCCAATGATTTTGATGTGGTGCACGAGAATGCAAAACTCGATCACAATATTGTAGTGGTGAACACTTGTGGTTTCATTGATAAGGCAAAAGAAGAAAGTATCAATACCATCTTAGATCAAGTTGATCTCAAGAAAAAAGGAAAGCTAGATAAAGTGTTTGTTACAGGTTGTCTAAGTGAGCGCTACAAACAAAATTTAGAAGATGAAATTCCAGAAGTGGATGCCTTCTTTGGTACCATGGAACTGCCTGGCTTATTGGCTGTATTGAATGCTGATTACAAAACAGAATTGGTTGGTGAGCGGTTGTTGAGCACCCCATCTCATTATGCCTACATGAAGATCAGTGAAGGTTGTAACCGTACCTGTTCTTTCTGTGCTATTCCTTTGATGCGTGGTGGTCATAGAAGTAAACCAATGGAAGAGTTGGTGCTTGAAGCTGAAAAGCTTGTCAAGTCTGGTGTGAAGGAGATCATGTTGATCGCCCAAGAGCTGACGTACTATGGTTTGGATTTGTACAAGAAAAGAACTCTTCCTGAGTTGTTGAAAAAATTAGCAGCTATTGAGGGTTTAGAATGGATCCGTTTACACTATGCTTATCCTTCAAAGTTTCCTATGGAAATTATTGATGTGATGAAGGAAGAACCAAAGATTTGTAATTACCTCGATATGCCTTTACAACATGCTAGTGATAATATGTTGAAGGCGATGAAAAGACAAATCACCAAGCAGGAGATGAAAGATCTGATCAGTGAGATCAGGGCTAAAATTCCTGGTATTTGTTTGCGTACTACACTCATTGCAGGTTTCCCAGGCGAGACCAGAGCAGATGTGGAAGAGTTGAAGGAATTCTTGGCTGAGATGCAATTTGAAAGAGTAGGAATCTTTACTTATTCCCATGAAGAAGATACTAGTGCTTATGCTTTAGAAGACACCTTGAGTGCTGAGGAGAAAGAGGCTAGAGCGCAAGAGATTATTGAATTTCAGCAAGAGATCAGCTTTGAAAAGAACCAAGTTTATATAGGCCAAACAATGAGGGTGGTCATCGATAAGAAAGAAGCAGGAAGATATATTGGTAGAACGGAGTTTGATAGTGTGGAAGTGGA
Organism: Bacteroidota bacterium; assembly: GCA_039805205.1. Taxonomy (GTDB): domain Bacteria; phylum Bacteroidota; class Bacteroidia; order Chitinophagales; family Chitinophagaceae; genus Pollutibacter. The sequence continues at coordinate 1,291 of JBDLUR010000117.1, read as the reverse complement.
TAATGAGGTCATCGTTCATTCTTCCAAGAAACTAAACCCGGGTGATTTTGTGCAGGTTAAAATAATCAAGGCATACGATTATGATCTTGAAGGGGAAGTAATTCATTAATTTTATAAGATGAAGTCTTCGTGTAGTTATATCGCTTACCAAGAGACCAATATGTTTTCCAAGTTGATCTCTGATTACCTTGAGAAAAAAGATTTCATTCAACCCTTTTATAGTTGTCCGACTGACCTTGATGAGGTATCTAAAGCTATTGCAGCTCGACAACAATTCTCTACTGATAGAAAGTTAATTCAACAAGTATTTGCTGATGCATATGCTACTGGTGATGCTTCTTCTACGCAGCTTGACAATATTGCAAGCTTAACTGAAGAGAATACATTTACCATTTGTACTGCACACCAGCCGAATATCTTTACTGGTTATTTGTATTTCATATACAAGACTGCTCATGTAATTGCATTAGCGCAACAGTTTAATAAAGCATTTCCTGAGAAGAAGTTTGTCCCGGTTTTTTATATTGGCAGTGAGGACAATGATTTAGATGAATTATCAAAGTTCAAAATTTACGGTAAGTCGTTTGTCTGGAACACAGATCAGACGGGTGCTGTGGGCAGAATGACCTCTGATAAGGCAGTCGTTAAACTGATTGATGAAGTAGAATCAGCAGTGAAGCACTTGCCACATGCGGAGACATTGATTGCTATTCTCCGTAAGGCGTATGCATTGGGCAATGATATGGCTATCGGTACCTTTATTTTATTGAATGAATTATTCAAGGAATATGGGTTGTTGGTATTGCAACCAGATCATGTTGCTTTGAAATCAAAAATGAAAGCTGTTTTCAAGGATGATTTGTTGCAAAACAGTGCTGAGCAAATTGTGGGAGAGACCAGTGCGAAATTAGAAGCTGAATATAAGCTGCAAGTCAACCCGCGGACAGTCAATTTATTTTACCTGCGTGATGGGATTAGAAATAGAATTGACAAGAGGGGAAATATTTTTACCGTTGACGGGACAGTGATTAGGTTCACAGAGGAAGAGCTTTTGCAGGAGTTGAATGAATATCCTGATCGATTTAGTCCCAATGTAATTCTAAGAGGTATTTACCAAGAGACCATTCTTCCTAATATTTTATTTGTCGGTGGTGGATCTGAAGTTGCCTACTGGATGCAGTTGAAAGGCTTATTTGCGCATTATCAAGTGCCTTTCCCTATGTTGGTGTTGAGGAATAGTTTTATGATCATGGATGAGAACCATGCGCATAAAATGAAGGAGTTAGAGATT
>JBDLUR010000116.1:0-2738 GCA_039805205.1 Bacteroidota bacterium | reverse complement strand
AGCTCATCAATTTTCTTGAGACCCTTACCAAGTGTTCTTAAAAATGTTTCTTCTTCTTCCTTTACAACTTTTGACACGAAGGCTAATTGCGCAGACAACTCAGCAAACACATCTTTAAACTGTTCGGCGAGTCCGGGTAACAGCTTGTGCATCAACGGCTCTTTTACGTCCAAGTAAGAATAATAATAGCGAACCGCTCTGCGTAAAATTCTTCTTATAACATATCCAGCTCCCGTATTCGATGGCAATTGTCCGTCTGCTATAGTAAAGGCAATTGCCCTTATATGATCAGCCAGTACCCTAAATGCTACATCCTGCTTTGAATCACTTGCTGTATACTTTTTTCCAGAGATTTCTTCTGTAGTTTTTATTGATCCAGAAAAGATATCGGTATCATAGTTGGATGTTTTTCCTTGCAATACACGCACCAATCTTTCTAATCCCATTCCTGTATCAACATGGGTAGCAGCAAGAGGTTGGAGACTTCCATCTTTCATCCTGTTGTATTGAATGAAGACATTGTTCCATATTTCAATCACCTGAGGATGATCTTTGTTTACCAATAAATGACCGGGTACTTTTTTTCGCTCTTCATCAGACCTGCAATCCACATGAATTTCAGAACAAGGTCCGCATGGACCTGTATCTCCCATTTCCCAGAAATTGTCTTTCTTGTTACCAAAAACTATATGGTCTTCTGGCAAAAGATTTTTCCAAACACCCAAGGCAATAGTAGATGCAGGAATATTTTCTTTAGGATCCCCCTCAAAAACAGTTGCATATAATCTATCCTTATCAATCCCATACACATCTGTGAGTAACTCCCAGCTCCAAGTAATTGCCTCTTTTTTAAAATAATCACCGAAGCTCCAGTTACCCAACATTTCAAACATGGTATGGTGATAGGTATCCACACCAACCTCTTCAAGATCGTTGTGCTTTCCGCTTACTCTTAAACATTTTTGTGTATCTGCAACTCTTTTGAATTGAGGCGCTTTATTTCCCAGGAAAAGATCCTTAAACTGATTCATTCCCGCATTGGTGAACAATAGGGTGGGATCATCCTTTAAAACAATAGGTGCTGAAGGGACAATATGGTGCCCTTTACCCTCAAAAAATTTCAAAAACTGGCTACGAATCTCCGCTGAGGTCATTTCTTAAGTCTTTTATAAGATTTCTTCTAGGATCTAAGGTTTATATTTGCCAGATCCAGGTCAGCAAAAATACATTTTTTAGTCAGGGTCTAAGGATGAAAAAGATCAAATATTATTACAATACCCAAACACTGCGATATGAAAAGCAGATTGTTCCCTTAAGGGTCACCCTTTTGAGGATTTTTGCATTTATATCTACCGCTATTGTAACTGGTTTGATTATCGTAGCGGTAGCATTCAGGTTCTTAGATTCTCCAAAAGAAAAGCTACTCAAAGTTCAATTAGAAAGGGCTGATGAAACCAACAAGATTTATGCGCAGAAAGTAGGTGAACTGGATGAAAAACTGAGGGAATTGGAAAAAAGGGACAATGACATCTATCGATCCGTTTTTGAAGCAAAGCCTATTCCAGATAGTGCTCGAGCCAAACAAATGGAGACAAAGAAAGAATTACAGGTGGTTGCCGCCATGGACAACAGTGAAATGACAGACAGTATCTACAAAGTGCTAAACACCCTATCCAACCGTATACGCGTGCAGGAAAAGTCTTATAAAGACATTGAGGGTATGCTCAAAAACAAAGAAAAATTACTAGCCAGCACCCCTGCTATACAACCCTTGAGCAACCGAGATTTAAATCGATTATCCTCTGGTTTTGGCTATCGCATAGACCCATTGTATAAAACTGTCAAGTTCCACCCCGGTTTGGATTTTAGTGCCCCTCAAGGCACTCCTGTGTATGCCACAGCAGAAGGGACAGTCAAGATTGCTGGAAACTCCGGCAATGCCTATGGCAACCACGTTGTGATCAACCATGGTTACTCTTATAATACCTTATACGGACATCTTTTTAGGATTAAAGCGAAAAAAGGACAAAGAGTAAAACGAGGAGAAATTATTGGCTATGTTGGAAATACAGGCAAATCAACGGGGCCGCATTTGCACTATGAAGTACTAAAAGGGAACAAACGACTTGACCCAATCTACTTTTTCTATAACGATTTAACCCCGGAACAATACCAGCGTATTTTAAAATTGGCTGCATCTAGAAACCAGACATTCGACTAGATTCAATGTGCATAACTTAGACCGAGGAGGGTTATTAATTCTGCATAAATTTGAGGTGATGTACAACCAACTGGACATATTTGGTGGGCAATTACCTGAGGAACAAGCAAAAAAAGCGGAACCTAAAAAGGAGCGGAAGCCGTTGAGCACTCCAATACCCCCTTCAGTTGTTGAAGAAAAAGCGCCTTCTACTTCAATTAATCTAAACATTCCTGCAGATCAGGAACTTGACAGTAAGCAATACTATCCCATCAGTGAGGTAGCCAACATGTTCAATGTAAACATATCCTTACTGCGTTTTTGGGAAAAAGAGTTTTCTATTTTAAAGCCAAGAAAAAACAAAAAAGGAGATCGCCTTTTCCGACCAGAAGACATCAGAAACTTGAAACTGATTTATTTCCTCCTCAAAGAAAAAAAATACACCATCAAGGGAGCGAAGGAATATTTGAAGAAGGGTAAAAAGGCAGATGATAAGTTTGACACTGTAGAAGTTCTCAAGAATATTCGCACGATGTTA
>JBDLUR010000115.1:0-4728 GCA_039805205.1 Bacteroidota bacterium | reverse complement strand
TTTGGAAAGGAAGTAAAAAAAAGAATCATGTTAGGCACCTTCGTCCTAAGTACAGGTTATTATGATGCCTACTATGCAAAAGCCCAACAAGTAAGAAGATTAATCTCAGATAAAACCAAAGCAATTTTTGATCAATTCGATCTACTCATAATGCCAACCACACCCTCTACTGCTTTTAAATTTGGCGAAAAAAGCAATGACGCAGTAGAAATGTTTTTGGGTGATTTGTATACCGTCTATGCCAACCTCGCTGGTATTTCAGGGATTTCCATACCTCTGTTTAAACACCCAAATGGTATGCCCTTTGGTATGCAAATCATGGCAAATAATATGGATGAAGAAACCTTATTGGCTTTTTCCTCCTATTGTTTATCCAACAAGTAAAATGGAATAGAAAGGTTTAGAAATCCTCATCGTCATCAAATCCACCGCCGCCAGCGTCATCAAAGTACAAGTCTTTGAACTCGTCATCTACAGCGAAGTCATCATCATCTGAAGATTTCTTACCGGGAGATTTTTTATTCTTTGATTTAGGAATATCAAATTCTTCAAAGTCGGGATCCCAGCTGCTATCCTCCTCATCAGACTTTTCCCAATCATCTTCAAAATCTTCTCCATCTTCGTCATCCTCATCCTTGGATGCTTTGGTAGATTTCTTTGCGGGTAACTCATCATCTAAATCATCTTCTTCGTCTTCGTTCTTTTTCTTAGACTTTGCAGATGATTTCACAGATTTTGATGCTGCTTCATTTTCTTCAGGCGTCTTGGTCACCTTCTTTTCTTTTGCCGACTTTGCCATATCAAAAGGAAATTTTTACAGTGTAAAATTTCTGAGACTTTTTTATATCACCAAATATTTGAAAATATTTTTTTCAAATATTTCTTCTTACGCTTTTATGATTTGCTCGCGTTCTGGTCCGTTTGAAATATAACTCACTTTAACCCCCAAATAATTATTGATGAAATCAATATATTCTTTCATGGCTTTGGGAAGCTCATCATGAGATTTCATTTTTGTAACATCGGTTTTCCATCCTTCAAATTGCTGGTATTGTGGTTCGATAGGCACCTTGTTCATTTGATAAGGAACGGCACGTTGTTCTTTCCCATTTACCTTGTAACTTGTACACACAGAAAGCTCTTCAAATGCGTCTAGCACATCTGCCTTTGTCATTACTACTTGTGTAACACCGTTAATCATACAAGCGAAATCAAGGGCTACCAAATCAATCCAGCCACACCTTCTTGGTCTTCCAGTTGTAGCGCCAAACTCATTACCTATCTTTCTCAAGCGCTCTCCAGTTTCATCATGCAGTTCAGTTGGGAATGGTCCACTTCCAACCCTTGTGCAATACGCCTTGGTTACACCTATTACCTCTTTAATTTTCTGAGGTGCAATACCCAAGCCTGTGCAAACACCCGCAGAAATAGTATTTGAAGACGTTACAAATGGGAAAGTACCAAAATCAACGTCTAACATACTACCCTGAGCGCCTTCAGCTAGTACTTTTTTACCTTCTCGTATTTTCTCATTGATGAAATACTCACCATTGACAATCTTGAGCGTCTTCAAGAATTCGATAGCTTCGAAAAACTCTTCTTCCCACTCTGCAATATCCTCATTGAAGCCAAATGAATCAAGCATACGCTGGTGCTTCATACGAAGCTTGATGTACTGAGTTGTAAAATTTTTATCCAACAAATCACCAACCCTTAAACCATTTCTTCCTGTCTTATCCATGTAAGCAGGACCAATACCCTTTAGTGTTGAACCGATTTTTTCATTGCCTTTGGAAATTTCAGATGCTTTATCCAAAGCACGGTGAGTTGGGAGAATAAGCTGCGTTCTTTCAGAAATGTATAAATTTTTTCTGCCATCAATACCAAACGCTGCAACCTTATCGTATTCTTTTTTTAGTGTTACAGCATCAAGTACTACACCACTTCCAATAAGGTTTAGTTTGTTCTCATGAAAAATACCTGAAGGTATTTGATGTAAAACAACTTTTTGGCCATTGATGTACAAGGTATGTCCAGCATTAGGACCACCCTGAAAACGAGCAATAATATCGTACTGTGGAGCAAAATAATCTACAATCTTTCCTTTGCCTTCATCGCCCCATTGTAAACCGAGTAATACATCAACCATAAAAACAATTAAATGATAAGGCGCAAATTTAATTGAATGATGCAACAAGGAGAAAAATAAATATCCCCTTATCCTTCCAAATCATACCGCTGTACAGTTTGTATACCAGAAAGACTTCTTAGTTTGTTTAATAGCATATCTAATTCGTCTTTATCATGTACAAAGAGCTTGATATTGCCTTCAAAAATGCCTTCCTTAGCTTCTACAGTGATAGCGTTGATATTGATCTTTAAATCGCCAGAGATCAGATTGGTGATTTTATGGATGACGCCAACATCGTCCAACCCAGTAATTTTCAAACCTGTAAGGAAAGAAATTTCCTTGTTTTTAGCCCATTTGGTCTTCACTACGCGGTGACCATGACTGGACAGCAGTCGAGTTGCATTTGGACAATTCGTTCGGTGTATAATCAACCCTTTACCGGTAGTTACAAATCCAAAAACATCATCCCCCGGAATTGGCTTACAACAATTTCCCAGGGTATACATGATTTTATCGCTTTTTTCACCAAAAATGACCAGCTCTGCATCTTTTTTATCATCTCCTTTACCTGTTCCGGCTGTTTTTTCAGTCTCAAGCTTTTTTTGCTTTACTAATTCAAGTCGATCTCCTTTTAACTCAAATTCATTCAGTTCTTTAAGATCAAGCCGTTTTATCGCCAATTGATAGAAAAGATCTAAAGGTGAAGGCAGCTTATAAAAAGCAACTAGCTCCTCTATATTTTGCTGCGAAAAAGAAGCTCCAAAGGCATTTAACTTTTTTTCTGCAATGTACTTTCCGTCTTCCGCAATTTTTCTTTTCTCTTCCTTTAGTGCATCTTTTATCCTGTTTTTTGCTTTTGCCGTCACAACAGCTGAAAGCCAGTCCTCAGTGGGCTTCTGTTTATTGGAGGTAATAATTTCGATTTGGTCTCCACTTTTTAACTTATGTCCGATTGGCACTAATTTATGGTTCACTTTAGCGCCAATACATTTAGAACCGATTGCTGAGTGAATTGCAAATGCAAAGTCTAGTGCGGTTGAACCAACAGGTAGCATTCTTACATCACCTTTGGGTGTATAGACATAAATTTCTTCCGCTAAAAACGATGTTTTAAAATCTTGTAAAAAATCTATGGAACTGATATCCTCTCCTCCCAATGCTTCTCTGATTTGCGAAAACCATTTATCAAACCTATCCTCTTCTGCTCCGCCTTCTTTGTATTTCCAGTGAGCAGCAAGCCCTTTTTCAGCAATTTCATTCATCCTCCTTGAACGTATCTGTACTTCAACCCACTTCCCTTGTGGCCCCATTACCGTTGTATGCAAAGCTTCGTAACCATTTGCCTTAGGATTACTTAACCAATCTCTCATCCTTTCTGGTGCGGGGTTATACATGTCGGAAACAATGGAATAAATCTTCCAACAAGCCTCTTTCTCTTGCTCAAATGGTGCATCAACGATGATGCGAATAGCGAATAAATCATAGACCTCTTCAAACTCCACATTCTTCTTTTTCATTTTGTTCCAGATAGAATGAATGGATTTAGGGCGACCATAAATGTCATACTTAAAATCAGCCCTATCCAATTTTTCCTTTACTGGCTTAATGAACTCGTTGATGTATCGTGTTCGCTCTCTTTTGGTTTCAGCAAGTTTTTTTGCAATTTGCTTGTAGGTGTCTGGTTCCAAGTATTTCATGGCCAGATCTTCCATTTCCGTTTTGAGGTTGTACAAACCCATACGGTGAGCAAGAGGCGCATAGACATAAACAGTTTCTGAAGAAGTTTTTAACTGTTTCTCCCTCTTCATGCTATCAAGCGTTCTCATGTTGTGTAGCCTATCCGACAACTTAATGAGAATTACCCTTGGATCATCTGTAAGCGTTAGTAAGATTTTCTTGAAATTTTCGGCTTGTTGGGTAGTATTGTTATCTACTACCGTTGCAATTTTGGTAAGACCATCGATTATTTTGGCCATTTCTAAACCAAATTCCTCTTGGATATCCTCTAGGGTAAGGTCAGTGTCTTCTACCGTGTCATGTAATAATGCGCAGATGGTAGACCTCACCCCTAACCCAATTTCCTCTACACAAATCATGGCGACAGCCAGCGGATGAAATATATAGGGCTCCCCGGTTTTACGTCGCATGGTTTTATGGGCCTCTACAGCCAATTCGAAGGCACGCCTCACCAATTCCTTATCCCCTGTCTTCAATTTTGGCTTTAAAACACGAAGTAAAGCCCTGTAGCGCCTAACAATTTCCTTTTTTTCCTGCTCTTCTGTCAGGTTATAAGGCTGCTGCTCCAAATCTTTTTCTAAAGTATCCATCAAATCAAATTTACTGAAAAAGGAAATGATTGCCTTTTTTTCAATGGAAACTGCTACATTTGCATCCCACTTCGAAAAGAGCCACTGTTTAAACCAAACAGTTTTGCGGGTGTGGTGAAATTGGTAGACACGCCAGACTTAGGATCTGGTGCCGCGAGGCTTGGGGGTTCGAGTCCCTCCACCCGCACACTGCTCTTTTCTCAATCAAAATAGTATGGCACAGATTACCAGGGAGCAGTTGGCTCCACTTCACGAAAAAATTACAGTTAA
>JBDLUR010000114.1:0-9386 GCA_039805205.1 Bacteroidota bacterium | reverse complement strand
CTTTACTCTATCAGAGATGATATGGGTAAAAAGCCATTGGAAACTTTGCAGCTTTTATCAAAAATGGGATACAAGCATGTTGAACATGCAAACTATAGCAACAGAAAATTCTATGGATGGTCTGCTGCTGAGTTTAAGAAGTTGCTGAATGACTTAGGCATGACAATGCCAAGTGGACATACAGTGATGACTTCCAAACATTGGGATGCTTCCAAGAAAGATTTTACAGATGGATGGAAGCAGACGGTTGAAGATGCTGCAGCAGTTGGGCAGATGTTTGTAATCAGTCCATGGATGGAAGAAACTGTTAGAAAAGATATCAACGCCCTAAAAGGCATGATGGAGATATTTAATAAATCAGGTGAACTTTGTCAGAAATATGGAATGAAGTTTGGCTATCATAACCATGATTTTGAATTCAGTGAAAAACTAGGGGATAGAACTCTATTTGATATCATTCTTGGCGAAACTGATCCAAAATTGGTTATGCAACAATTGGATATTGGTAACATGATTAATGGAGGAGCTAAAGCACTTGATATCATGCAAAAATATCCTGGTCGATTTGAATCTATGCACGTTAAAGATGAGGTTGCATCAAAATCAGGACATGAAAAATTTGAGTCCACTATTCTAGGTGTAGGAATAGTCCCTGTAAAAGAAGTAATTGACTTAGGAAGAAAATGGGGAACCAAACACTTCATTATTGAGCAAGAATCATATCAAGGAAAGACGCCAATGGAATGTGTGAAAGAAGACCTTGAGATCATGAAAAAATGGGGTTACAAATAACCAACCATAAAAAAGCCCCGAAAAATTCGGGGCTTTTCTTTTTTATTAATCTTGTCCCATCCAAAAAGCGCCACCAGAACTCGCTTTCTTTGCACCAGTTACAGAAAAGAAAACAGTTTCCTCTTCTCTCCATCTCAATACGCCTAACAAAGCCATAATCAAAGCTTCTTTGTACTCAATGATTTCATTTGCAGGCAGTACAAGTTCAATTCCGTAAGGAAGAAGATGTTGACTGATTCTTGAAATCAAATACACATTATAAGCGCCACCACCAGTCACCAACATTTTATTTTGCCCATTAGGCATCGAACGCTTTGTCATTATCTTTTCAATGGCTAGCGCTATTTGAATAGCAATATGCTCAGTGTAGGTAGCCAACAAATCTTCAGTCGGTAATTCACTTGCAACTAGTAGCGGAAAGACCACTTCAGTTCCAAATTCATTGGCCAATGATTTCGGGAAGTCAGATTGATAATAATCGAGCTGATTTAATCTATCAAGTAATACTTCATTAATTCTTCCTTCAGCAGCAAGTGCCCCATCCTTATCATAGACAAGATGCTTTAGTTCAGACAACTGATTGAGTACTCTGTTTGCTGGGCAAACATCAAAGGCATCATAAAACTGTTCTCCCTTACATGAAACATTAGATATACCTCCAATATTTAAGAAAAAGGAATATTCAGGAAACAACAGTTTTTCTCCCATCGGAACAATCGGTGCTCCTTGTCCACCTAATGCCACATCAAGTGATCTTAAGTCTGAGACTACCGGCAATGATGTCTCTGCTGCAATAGCTGCTCCATTTCCAATCTGCACAGAGTACTTTCCAGGCAAATGAAACAAAGTATGCCCGTGAGAAGCAATCAATCCTACTTTATAATCCAGTTCTTTTTCTTGTATAAATCGATTGATTTGTGCTCCAACATAATGCCCGTATTCCGCATCAAGTGATACAAAATCAACAGCCTTCAAATCACGGCCTGTTTTTAAACGATTAGCCCATTGCTCATCATATGGATAACAAGAAGAGGCTGCTATTGTAAAGGCCCACTTTCCCCCTTTTTCCTCAAATTCTACAAAAGCGAGGTCTAATCCATCTAGTGAACTACCACTCATGACACCTATCACCCGATATAACATAGATTATCTTTAAATTTGTTGAATACTCGAAATTAAGCATTGTATGGTCATAAACTTAAGCGAAAAGCATTCTCTTGTTAGCAATTGGATTTCAGAAATGCGTGATATTGCTGTGCAAGGCGACAAAATGCGCTTCAGAAGAAATATTGAAAGAATTGGCGAAGTCATTGCTTATGAAATCAGCAAGACCCTACCCTGGAAAGAAGTTGATATCACTACCCCACTTGGTATATCCAAATCAAAGGTACTTGAACAACAACCTGTATTGGCTACTATTCTGCGAGCGGGTCTTCCATTACATATTGGCATGTTGAACTATTTCGACAAAGCAGATAATGCATTCATTGCAGCTTATAGAAAACATCATCGTGATGGAAGTTTTGAGATTAGCTTAGAATACCTGGCTTCACCTTCATTAGAAGATAGAACGCTTATTTTGTGTGACCCCATGTTGGCAACTGGTGCATCTCTTGTCAAAACCATAGAACATTTGAGAAGAGAAGGTAAAATGAAAGAGATTCATGTAGCCTGTGTTATAGCATGTACAGAGGGCATAGAATTTTTAAGAAGACACGAACCACATGTTAAAATATGGTGCGGAGATATTGATGAAGAGCTTACTGCTAAGGGCTATATAGTACCCGGACTCGGTGATGCTGGTGATTTGGCGTATGGAGATAAATCACAAGCGTAAATTGTTTACAAGTATTTTATAGCAAGCGGCACCAAAAATAATCCTGAAAGAATAATCAAAAGAATACTAATCAGGTTCATGATCAGTCCCGCTTTCATCATTTCACTCAGCTTCAAATGACCTGTTGAAAACACGATTGCATTAGGAGGTGTTCCCATTGGCATCATCGAGGCACAACTGGCTGCAAGCGTCATTGGTATTCCCAGCATATAAGGATCAACCCCAGTTGCAGTAGCTATTCCTGTAACAACTGGCGCAAACACAATGACCTGTGCCACATTACTCATCACTTCACTGATAAAAAGGGAAATGATGGTGACAGCAATGACTAAAATCACTACTGAACTTCCTGAAAAACTTGATAACCAAACTCCGAGCATTTTAATCAACCCTGCTTTCTCCAAAGCAGCAGCCAAGGTAATGCCTCCTCCAAACAGCAATAAAATACCCCAAGCCATTTTTGATGTATCTGACCAGACCAGTATTCTTTCATTTTGCTTTGCTCCTCTTCCAGCAGGCACTATAAACATGAGTAAGCCCCCAAAAACTGCAATCATGTTATCATCCAACTTGACAATTCCGAAATTGTTGATTACTTCTCTAAAGATCCAAAGTAAAGCTGTTGTCATAAAAATTGCCAATACCCTTTTCTCTGGTATTGACATAGGACCAAGAGCTGCCAACTCATTCTTGATGAGTAATCGCATTTCATCATTAGAATCAATCCTACTTGGAAATAGTTTGATCAATACAATGTAAAGGGAAAAAAGCAAAAGCAAAGAAACTGGCACCCCCATCAACATCCAGGCTGAGAAAGAAATTTCATTATTCAATTGTTTACTGATATAAGAAGCATAAGCAACATTGGGTGGAGTACCAATAATTGTTGCAATACCGCCAAAATTGGATGCATAGGCAATTCCTAACATCATACATACAGCAAAATGTCTAAGCTGGGGATTGTTTTCATTTTTTGCCACCACAACCGAAATAACTGATGCAGCTATTGGAAGCATCATCATTGTAGTAGCAGTATTGCTTAACCACATGCTGATAAATCCAGTAGCCAAAATAAAACCTAGTAAGATTCTGTTTCCATTGGTACCCGTAAATTGAACAATAGAAAGTGCTATCCTTTTGTGGAGATTCCACTTCTCAATTCCCAATCCAATCATAAACCCTCCCATAAAAAGGAAGACAACCTCATTTGCATAAGGAGCAGCAGCGTCGCTTATTTTAGCAATCCCCATCAAAGGAAATAAAACCAAAGGTATTAATGCGACAGCAGGCATTGGTAATGCTTCTGCAATCCACCATGTAATCATAAGAACTGCAACAGCCATTACATTGTTGGCTTCTGAATCCAAACCAAAAGGATTGAATAGAAGCGTAAGCGCAAACAAGAATGGTCCGCTTAATAATGCGAGCAAAGGCTTCCATCTAGAATCTGCTGCTTTTTCCAAGGGAACAATTTGGGTGAAGATAAATCATTTGTGTATTTTGCTATACTCAAAGAACAGAATTGCTAAAGGAAATTGTCATATCTATTCAATCTTATATTGATGCTCATCGGTTTATACGAAAGCATAAATTATGGAAGTGGATAATTATTCCAGGCATCGTCTATGCCTTTCTTTTTGCTACAAGCATGTATTTCTTTTCTAAATCAGCCAATGCCGCAATAGAATGGCTAACCATTGAAACAGGACTAAGAGGATGGCTTACTAAATTAGAGAGCAGTTGGATTGGTTTTCTTTTTACCGTTGGAGGAATAATGCTTTGGCTGCTGTTGATGCTTTTGTATTTTTCGCTCTTCAAATACATTTGGTTGATCATTGGATCACCCATCTTTTCCTACCTAAGCGAAAAAACAGCCTCTATCATAGAGAACAAAACATTCGATTTCAAAATGAAACAATACCTCTCTGATGTGGCTAGAGGTATGAGAGTGGCTGTAAGAAATACAATTTGGCAGACAGTGTATGTATTTTCAATTATCTTTTTATCACTGATTCCGTTTATAGGTTGGATAGCCCCCTTCATCGCTATTTTGATTGAATGCTATTACTACGGTTTTTCAATGCTGGACTATTCTTGTGAACGCAATAAAATGAAGATGGAGCAAAGCATAGATTTTATTGGCAGACACAAGGGACTAGCCATTGGCAATGGAATTATTTTCTATCTCATGCACAGCATCATCCTGGTAGGATGGGTATTGGCACCTGCCTATGCAGTAATTGCAAGTACTATTAGCATGCAAGCCATCAAAGACAATAAAGCGTTTCAATAAAATGGAAATAAAAAAAGGGGAAGTCCACTTGATACCTATTGCTCTTGCTGAAGAGGGTTACAATCATTTACCTGTGCTGGTGAAAGAACGAATCAATACTTGTGAAATATTTTTTGCAGAGAATATTAGAACTGCAAGAAGAGCATTTAAAAAAATAGATAAAGCGTTTGATATTGATGCTAGAACATGGTTTGAAATTGGCAATAAAGAGGATCTTCATTTAAAAGAGTTCAACAATTTACTAGAAGCTGGAAAAACAATTGGCATTGTAAGCGAATCTGGTTGTCCGGGTATAGCTGATCCAGGACAACAACTCATAGCAGCTGCCCAAAACAAAGGATTCAAAGTTCATCCATTAACCGGCCCCAACTCCATCCTACTGGCTTTGATGGCAAGTGGATTAAACGGACAGCATTTTGAATTTTTAGGTTATTTACCTATCACACCAGGTGAAAGAGATAAGAAAATAAAAGAGCTGGAAAGGAAGAGCAGAGCTGAAAACTGCACAATGATATTTATTGAGACTCCTTACCGCAACAACCAAATGTTTCAATCATTAGTTAATGGACTTAACCAAGAGACAAAACTTTGTATTGCCTATAACCTTACTTCAAGCGAAGAATGGATAAAAACAAAAGCCATTGCAGAATGGAAAAAGCAGGCTGTGGAGTTACCCAAACAACCTGCTATCTTTCTAATTGGAAATTAACCGACTTAGTACTAAAAACCGTATTGAGAAACAAGATATACCATAGCTGTCATCACCACGGTACCTAAATTCAACTCTCTTTCACTAACCGCTTCAAACACGTCTGTCTTAGCATGGTGTAAATCCATATAACGCTGTGAATCTGGGTTCAGGCCTATAAGTGCAGTTCCCAAACCACGTAACGGTCCTATATCAGCTCCACCTCCACCTTCGTTGAATTCAAGTGCTCCATAATTATGAAACAAAGGTTTCCAACTCATTATTTTTTCTTTTTGCATTGCATTGGCTGTAAATCCAAAACCACGAGGAGTAAATCCACCAGCATCACTCTCCATAGCCATGATAAATTTTTTCTTTTCCTCTTTTGCTATTTCTGCATACTTTGTTCCTCCTCGTAATCCATTCTCTTCATTCATAAACATGACTGCTCGAACGGTACGTTTGGGTTTACCAATATTAGCTTTGATAGCCCTTAGCACTTCAATACTTTGTACACATCCAGTGCCATCGTCGTGCGCACCTTCAGCAAGATCCCAACTGTCTAAATGTCCACCTACTGTTATGATCTCTTCAGGAAAAGCGCTACCTCTAATTTCACCAACTACATTGTAAGAAAGCACATCTTCAAATTGCTTACAATTGGTTTTTATATAAACCTGCTTGACCTGTTTGGCTGCTATGGCCTTACTCAATTCTTCTGCACCCATAGTGCTGATTGCAACAGCTGGTATTTTGGGTTGATTCTCATCATAACGCGTAGCACCAGTATGTGGGTTGTCGTCAATTACTGGCGAGAGTGTCCTTACAATAACACCAATTGCCCCAAGAGCTGCAGCCTTTGATGGACCTTGTGAACGATATATACCAGCCTCACCATAGGCACGGAAGGTATTGATATGCCTTGGATCCATGCGGTAATTGTAAAACACAATTTTCCCTTTGATCTTGTCAGCTCCCATTGCGTCTAACTCTGTGAAACTTTTTACCTCAACAACTGATGCAGTAATACCCGCAGCAGCTGTTCCAACAGACATTCCCAATGCAACAATATTCAAGGGCATTGATTTACCATTGGTAAGCGTTGCTTTACCCACTTCTTTTGCTCCTCTTTCCCACTTTGGCACCATACATGGTTGTAGGTAGACGGTATCTGCACCAGCCTCTCTTAGCATTCGGGCGGTTTGTTCAACAGCAAGAGCAGCTCCTGCAGAACCAGAGAGTCGGGGACCGACTTTTTTACATAAATATTTAAGGTTAGCATAGGCTTGCCCGTTCATAAATATATCATCAGAGATCTTTTTGATCACGAGAGAATCTTGGTTAACCTGAGCATACCCGTTATGGAATGCTAGAAAACCAATTACAAGAAATAAAAAGCTTTTTTTCATTTTTAGTCGGTTGTTACATTACTAAACTACTGATTTTTTGTGGCTTTGAATAGTCCATGTCACATCAATTGAACTTTATTATTCCTACTTTCGTTATTAGAATAACATGAAAATGAATATTGGAATTGTTTGCTATCCTACATTTGGCGGTAGTGGGGTGTTGGCCACAGAATTGGGTAAGGCATTAGCCGACAAAGGACATGGTATTCATTTCATCACCTATCAACAACCGGTTCGACTTACAGGCTTCAGCGCAAATCTGTTTTTTCATGAAGTGAGAGTGCCCACATATCCTTTATTTGATTTTCCTCCTTATGAAACTGCATTAGCCAGTACGATGGTAGATGTGGTGCGCAACAATCATGTTGATTTACTACATGTACACTACGCCATCCCGCATGCTTCTGCTGCCTATATGGCAAAACAAATTCTTGCACAAGAAGGTAGAGATATTCCATTCATCACCACTTTGCATGGTACAGATATCACATTGGTTGGCAAAGACAAAACCTATGCTCCGGTTGTCACTTTTTCTATCAACCAAAGCGATGCCATCACTGCCGTTTCAGATAATCTTAGAACTGAGACGCTCTCTAATTTTAAAATAAACCGACCAATACACGTCATCCATAATTTTGTCGACACACATCGCTTCGCCAAAAAACCAATTGATGCATTTAGAAAAGTGATTGCTCCTCAAGAAGAAAAAATCATTTTACATGCTTCCAATTTTAGAAAAGTAAAGAGAATTGCAGATGTGATCTACACTTTCAATAAGATTCAAAAAGAAATTCCATCAAAATTACTTTTAGTAGGTGATGGCCCAGAGCGACCAGCAGCTGAAGAACTCTGCAGATCACTAGGTATTTTTGAAAACACAAGGTTTGTGGGAAAGCAACAGGATATGGAAGACATCTATGCCATTGCAGATTTGTTCCTACTTCCTTCGGAATATGAGAGTTTTGGGTTATCGGCGCTAGAAGCAATGGCCGCTGGGTCGCCCGTAATTGCAACAAATGCTGGAGGTATACCAGAAATTGTAACACACGGAGTAAATGGCTTCTTAAGCGAAATAGGTGATGTAGAAAGCATGAGCAGAAATGCTATTACACTATTATCAAATCCTCCTTTGCTCAAACAGTTTGGAAAAGCTGCCAGAGAGCAATCCCAAAATTTTGACATTGAGAATATCGTTCCACAATATGAAAAACTTTACGCGGAAGTTTTAAACAAGTAAAGCTACTTACGCTTCAACCAAAGTTCTGGATTGACGAATCGCAATTCTTCGTTGACCATAAATACAATCTCTCCTTCGCCATCAAAGTTTTCACCTGCTCGTCCAATTACCTGACCCATAGTTACTTTGGATCCTTTAGACACGCTGACTGAAGACATATTGAAATAGGTGGTAAAATATTTTCCGTGTTTAATAGTAACAGTCTGACTACCAGCAACATCATATACCGTTGTTACTATCCCTTCAAAAACGGCTTTCACAGATGCTCCACTAACAGTTTGAATAGTAATACCACCATTATCTTCTTCAATTTTCGTTCCCTCAATTCTTTGACGGCCAAAACTTGAGGTAATGGTAGCCTTATCTACAGGCCAAGGAAGGTTTCCTCTATTGTTCTCAAACCCAACAGACACTTTTGTAACTTCTGGTGTATTTTCAAGTACATTGGTTTTTCTCACAGGAGCAGCAGAAGCTGTTGATGTTGTTACTGCAGGCTTGGCAGCTGGGGCAGCAACATTAGCGGCAGCAGCCTTTCTTGCATCTTCTTCTGCTTTCCTCTTTGCCGCTTCTATTTCTCGCTTGATAATCGCTGCAATTGAATTTTGAAGACTGCGCTCAACTTTCTTTTTAGCAGCTACTTCTTTCTCAATTTCTTTTTCACGGGTCTTCAGCTGAGTCACAAACTGGTTCTTTTCTTTCTTTTCAGACTCGAGTAATTCTTTTTGCTCGTTTTGCTCTTCAATTACTTTTGATTTTTCCTCCTTGTTTTGCGTAAGCAAAGAAATCCTATTGGCAATCTCTTTTTGCGTTCTATTAATATTATCAACTTGCTCATGCCTGTACTTACGATAACTTTTTAGATAAGTTGCCCTTTTTACTGCATCATTGAAACTGGTAGCAGTAAAAATAAAATTCAACATGTCATAATTACTTCGATTCTTATAGGCGTATTCTATTGTACGTGCGTATTGTTGCTTTAAGGTATCGAGTTGCTTTTCTAGTCTGTATACTTCACGGTTGTTATTGAAAATTGTATTATCAATCAACCTCATTTCATCATTCAGGTTGTCTATAACCGCATAACGATTTCTCAATTTTCTTTCTAGCAATTTCAATTCAGAAAGACTAGC
>JBDLUR010000113.1:0-4902 GCA_039805205.1 Bacteroidota bacterium | reverse complement strand
ATAAAATCTACGATCAGTTTTTATCTGGACAATTTGAGTCGGCATTGACCGCTAAAAAAGAAGCTGATCAACAATTTGGACCCAACAATTGGAGTGCTCAATTGCTGTACATTGAGTCGATCTACTACATCAAAAAGAGGAATGATAAAGAAGCTATAAGTACACTGAATAAAATTGGAGAACTGTATCCGAAATCACCTTTGGCAGAAAAAGCAAAATCAATTGCAGCTGTAGTGTCTAGAAGAGCAGAAATTGAAAGTGAGTTGACCGCCATGCAAGTAACCAGGCTTAAAGAGGATAGTCTAGTTTGGATAGATGACAGGCCTGCACCAAAACCACAACAGACATTAGTCAAAAAAGAAACCCCTAAGGTAGTCGCTCAACAACCCATCACCGCCAAACCAAAAGTGGATTCAACCCAATTCAAAGCACCAGTAGTTGTGCAACAAGTAGCCAGATACCAATTCAATCCAAGCGACCCCTATGCGGTAATGATGATCCTAAAGGATGTTGATATCGTCTATGTAAACGAAGCCAAACGAGCTTTAGCCAGATACCATGGTGAAAGATACCCATCAAGCGGTCTCAACATCCAGAACAATACTGTTGGCTCAGTAGCTTACATCTTGATCAGTGTATTCCCTAATGCAGCAGATGCCTTAAGCTACGTTGAAAAGACCGCACCAATTGGATCTAAGGAAATTTTCCCTTGGCTGCAGGCCGATAAATACAAGTTCATCATCGTATCGCCTGAGAACTTGAAAAAAATGACAGAAGATAAGTCCACAGACGAATATATCCGCTTCCTGCAACAACAATTACCTGGAAAATTTTAAGGATTTCTTTTCCCTTTAAGACGGCGCTTTTCTTTAGTTTTACTGCATGAGCGTGAATCCTAAAAAGACCAGCGAAACCAAAAAATCCATTCGTATTTTTTGGAAAATTTTTCTCTACGGATGGGCAGCCGCCTTGTTCCTTATTTTGATCATTTATTTAGGTGCATTTGGCAAGCTACCATCTATTGAAGAGTTGGAAAATCCATCTATGATGTCGTCTTCAGAAATTTATGCTGATGACGGAACCTTAATGGGAAAGTTTTATCTCAAAGACAGAATCAATGTCAAATACCAAGACATATCCCCCAATGTAATCAAAGCACTTATTGCAACCGAAGATGAAAGATTTTACGAACATTCAGGTATCGATATAAAAAGTCTTTTACGTGCCATCGTTTTTTTAGGAAGCGAAGGTGGTGCGAGTACAATTACACAACAAACAGCAAAAGCTTTACTCGGACAACAAAGCAGAAAAAGTGTTACACGCGTAATTGAAAAACTAAAGGAGTGGATTGTTGCTATACGTCTAGAGAAGAATTTTACGAAAGAAGAAATTGTCACCCTCTACCTCAATATGGTGAACTATGGTGATGAAACCTATGGCATCAGAAATGCTTCAAAGACATATTTTCAAAAAGAACCCGGACAATTACAAGTAGAAGAAGCTGCAGTTCTAGTTGGATTATTAAAAGGAAGTACACGCTACAATCCAAGAAGAAATCCAAAGGCTGCAATGGCCAGAAGGAATACCGTTCTTGATCAGATGGTTAGGAATGAATACTTAACAGAAGAAGAAGCTAAAGCATTAAAAATTCAGCCCATTGCATTGAATTATTTAAAGCTAGATGAAAACTCAGGTATTGCTCCTTATTTCAGAGAAGTATTAAGGGATGAAATTAAGAATTGGTGCAAAGAAAATGAAAATCCAAAAACAGGTGAACCTTATGATATATACAAAGATGGATTGAAGATATTCACCACCATCAATCCTAGAATGCAAGAGTATGCTGAAGTGGCAGTCTATCGTCACATGCAAAACCTTCAAAAGGTTTTTAATAGTCAGTATAATATAAAAGATGGATCCGTCTGGAAGTCGAAAGACGGTAAAGCCATTTTAGACAATGCGATGAAGCAAACTGATAGATGGAGAAATTTAAAAGAGGATGGATTGACAGATGATGAAATCAGACAAAGCTTCATGGAGCCTGTTAGGATGCGAGTATTTGCTTGGAACGCCAACAGAGAGACAGACACCATCATGTCGCCGTTAGATTCTATTCGCTACCATAAACAAATCATGCAGATTGGTTTATTGTCGATGGACCCACTTACAGGTGATGTTAAAGCATGGGTTGGCGGGAGCAGTTTCAAACGCTTCAAATACGACCACGTTAATATTAAAACAAAAAGACAAGTTGGTTCCACCTTTAAACCACTGCTCTATACCTTGGGTGTTATGAATGGCTATACACCTGAAACAAATATGCCAGGTGGACCCATTAATATGGGTGGAAAAATGATTGATGGAACAGGCGGACCAATGGCGATTTGTTTGGCTTTTTCCAAAAATCCAGCTGCAGTTCATTTGATCAATCAATTAGGGGTTCAACGCACCATTGATTTTGCAAAACAATGTGGTATCGTAAACACTATTCCACCCTATCCTTCAATTGCATTAGGTTCTGCAGATTTATCCCTTTATGAAATGGTACAGGCCTTCAGTATGTTTCCTGGCAGAGGCTTTAATGTAAAACCAAATTTCATCAGCAGAATTGAAGATAGAAATGGAAATGTGTTGGCATCATTTAGAGCAGAGACAAAAGAAGTAATAAGTGAAAGTGAAGCCTTTATCATGACAAAAATGTTGCAAGGTGTTGTTGATTTTGGCACAGGAGGTTCATTGCGTTGGGCTTATGGTGTACAAGGAACAGTTGCAGGCAAAACTGGTACAACCAATGACAATGCAGATGGATGGTTCATTGGATTTAGTCCGCAATTGCTCTCTGGAGTTTGGGTAGGATGTGATGATCCGTTTTTACGCCTGCTGTATACTTCAGGTGGCGCACAAATGGCTATGCCAGCATGGGCTTATTACTATCAGCAAGTATTTAACGATAAAAGTTTAAACATAGATCCAGAAGCGGCTTTCATACCACCTGCTAATATGCAAAATGAAATCATATTCGACTATCAGGATGGGAATCAGAACGAATTACTACCTGCAGAAGGCGATGAAGGTTTTCAAACCGACGAATACATTGAAATTCCCATTAGCGATGGAAAAGAGAAGGTAGTTTCAGAGTCGAAAAAATTTGAAGAGACTACCCTTCCTAAAGAAACACCTAAGAAGGAAATGCCTAAGCCTGTCCCGGTAAAAGAAAAAGAAATCATTACCAATGATAGAGACACTTCTACTAAGAAGAAGGGTTTACTAAAGCGCGTATTTGGCAAGAAAGAACAGTAAGAAGAAAGATAATTTTAAGTTCCTCGTTAAGGGAACTTAATTGTTAGCAAGGAATCCTAAACATATTTTAGAAAGTAGACCAATAAAAAAAGGGCATGTAATACATGCCCTTTTTTATATTATTTCTTAAATCTTATTTGCCAAGCGTTCCGTGAATACCGAAGCTATAGAAAAGATTGTGTGATGCATTTACAGTTACAGGCATTCTGTATTGAGCTTGAATTACAAAGAATGTCTGATCAAATAAATTCACTTGAAGTCCCGCACCTGCTGGTATATAAGCAGCATAGTATCCTTTCCAAGCAGATGCACCAGCACCTACTGACAAGAACGGAGATACATAGTATTGATCAGATGTCAACTTCATGAAGATGTTAGCATCAGCTTCAAAGTAAGGCTTTGCACCTACACTTGTAGCGAATGGCTGATTGGTAAGACTATACTCCAAGTAAGAGAATCCTAATCTTGCATTGAAATCAAAATTATCGCTCAATCCTTCTGTATAGTTTACAGCAAGACCGGGTCTCATTCTGCTTAACTTGTTCCATTGCTGCTTAGTTAGAACCTGGCTCATTCCGCCATTTCTAATTTCAGATGCAGTCTTGAAATCATGCAAGGTAAATTGCAATCCAAATGTCTTCCCTTTGGTATACATATTCTTAGCATCCTGGGCATTTGTTGCAGTAAAAGAAAACGCTACTAAAGCAATAAGAAATATCCTTTTCATAAACAGTTCTGTTTTGAGTGTAACAAAAATAAACCCTGAAGGTTGAATGTTAAAATATTTATTGGTTTTTGGCCAAGTTTTCTTTTTCAGGCCTGATCAACTCAACCTTAACCTTGATGATACCGGTCTTTCGAAAGTCCAATTTTGAAGCAGCAGCGCGGGTTAAGTCCACTAAACGGGGATTTCTGTGGTGCAAACGGTCGTTTACCTTTAAAATCACGGTTTTCCCGTTTTTAAGGTTGGTTACACGAACTTTTGAGCCAAAAGGATAGGTATTATGAGCGCAAGTTAGCTTGTCCTGACTGAAAACCTCTCCACTTGCTGTTTTTTTGCCAATAAATTTATCCGCATAAAAACTTGCATGGCCAACAGCAGTATCTACAACTGGCACATTTCTGTAATTCTTTTTTTGAGCAAAAACACCCATTACTGGAACCATCAAGGCCAGCAGCAAGAAATTTCTCAACCTAAGGGTGTTTTTAAAAATTGACATAAGAGGTCAAAATTACCCTTAATACCTGAGAAATGGAAGGGATGAGGGCAATTTTCACATATCATAAACCCTATAATGCTGTAATGCTGTTATTTACATATTATTTATTAAAATAATAATATAACGACAAACAATATATTCAGCATCCACTTGTTTATTATTATCTTAGTAATGAATACATCAAGATCAACGTTTTTGCCAACCATGCCCCTCAAGAAACAGATATTCTTATACCTTCTTCCCCTACTGTTCTCATTTGAATCGTTTGCGCAGTCGACTTTGACTATCATCAACCAATCTTCTACATTTAAAGCTTCCATACAAGCCAACCCCAAACTAGAACTCATTGAACTTAAAACAGCAGTTCCGCATATTCGATATG
>JBDLUR010000112.1:0-10415 GCA_039805205.1 Bacteroidota bacterium | reverse complement strand
CTTCATCTACATAGATCATATTTGTTCCATTTCCTATGTGCGCATAAGCAGATGCAGGGGCTGAAGGAAGAAACTTTTTATCGGTGTTTAGAAAGAAGTTCATGAATCCATAGCCAGTATTTGCAGTGGTGGGTGTTCTTGAAAGTTTCATCCAGCTTGAATCAATCAATTGTTTTCCATCCCAATTTCCATTTCTAAGTGTCAGCAGACCAAACTTCGCCATATCTTTCGCATTGATGAAAAGCCCCCCTCCAAAATGTCCACCACCACTAACTGATTGTATATGTTTACCATCAAGAACTATCCATGAATTTCTGTAGCCTGTCCAATGCCAACTGTTTGAAGCACCAATAGGCTCCATAATATTTGTTCTTAAAACTTCGGGGAGGGACTTATGCCAAACAGCTGTTGCGGCGAGGGCTAATGCATTTACACGTGTATCATTGTATTTGTAAACTGATCCAGGTTCGTTCCTTTTTCTGTTCAACCACTCTTGTGTTTTGTCGTTCGGACGATCAGCCCAATCTGGTTTACCCCAAAGTGTTCCCTCCCAATCGCTTGTTTGTCTAAGCATATGATTCCAGGTAATTTTTTTATTGTGCTCAGTTGCAAAAGGTAGGATGAAATGAGACTTGCCAAGATCTTCAGGTTTGCGGTAAGCTTCAGGATCATAGGGTTCAATAAGTTGAACATAGTCGCCTACTTTATCATCGATAGAACGAATAAGTCCCTTTTCAACAGCCAATCCCACTACAACCGACAAAAAACTTTTGGTTACACTATTGGTTTGTTCTGAATAGTCGATATCACCCCAACTGCCTATGATATAACCTTT
Organism: Bacteroidota bacterium; assembly: GCA_039805205.1. Lineage (GTDB taxonomy): Bacteria > Bacteroidota > Bacteroidia > Chitinophagales > Chitinophagaceae > Pollutibacter. The sequence goes on along the minus strand of JBDLUR010000112.1, from coordinate 9,580 downwards.
CCGAATAATCAATCCAGAGCTGGATTTTCTAGTGGCAAACGGACCAACACCATCGCTAAATGGCTCTTTGTAAAAGTTTACAATTTGCGCCAATTCTTGGTCTTTAGGCACTTTGGTTTCATTTGCTATAGCAAATTGGATGGCCTCTTGAAGCAGTATGCTATCTATGCCAACTTCATTAGCTGATTTTATTTCCCAATTTGATGTTGAAGGAAAGTATTGTTTTGGAGTAGTTGTTTTTTTCTGTGCAAATGCAATTCCGATATTACATAGCGCAACAAGTAGCAAGATTTTTTTCATGGTTATAAAGTTCGACTTTTTTTAGCTACCTTAAACTCATTCTTTTAGTTTGCTTTCTAAAAATGATTTAGCGAATGGCATGAGTCATAAAGAGTGAGCTGTTAATAATGTTTGTTAAATGGAACCTATAGCCGCGTCTGTAATTGAAAGGACTAAAAACTGGATCAGGGAAATTGTCATTGGTCTCAATTTTTGTCCCTTTGCACGCAAGCCCTTTAAAGACGAATTAATTCTATATAAGGTGGAAGACACCTCAGACAGATCTATTGCTTTGGAGTCTTTAATTGGCACTTGCAATTATTTGGAAGAAAATCCTGCAATGGAAACAGCTTTGTTGATTTTCCCGAATGGCTTTTCTGATTTTGAGGAGTATTTGGATTTGGTTGATTTATCAGAAAAACTATTGAAGGCAGAGGGTTTTGAAGGGGTATACCAAGTGGCAAGCTTCCATCCTAACTATATTTTTGCTGGTTCAAATGAAGATGATCCTGCAAATTATACCAATCGCTCGCCTTATCCCATGTTACACTTGCTTAGAGAGGATTTGCTTGAAATTGCAATCGACAAACATGCCAATGTGGATGATATCCCTAACCAGAACATTGCAAAGGCACAATCACTTGGACTTGAGTATTTCAAAAAGATGAAATTCTGATACATTTTTCTACTAAAAAGTGGAAACCGATTTTAGAAAACTTTAATTACTTTAGAAGTCATAAAATGATCAAATGAAAAAAAATCTCCTTGCCATTGCTATGCTTTTTAGTGCGGGTCTTTATGCACAACAACGTCAAGCTATGCCTGCTGCTCCAGCTTCAGCACCAAGCCAAGTAGCGGTTGAACAAAAAGCAACTAACAACAATATTCCATTCAATCCAGATCATTATGTAAGTGCTGATCATGAGATAACTATTAAGGGGGCAAAAGTTCCCTATAAAACCGTGACAGGCATGATGCCGGTTTGGGATACTGAAGGAAAAGTGCAAGCAGGAGTATTCTTTACTTATTATGAGCGCAGTGATGTAAAGGACAGAGCAGCTCGTCCATTGTTGATTTCCTTCAATGGTGGTCCGGGTACCTCTTCTTTGTGGATGGAGTTGGGCTATACAGGACCACGAATTGTAAATATTGATGATGAAGGTTATCCTTTGCAACCCTATGGACTAAAAGACAATCCACATTCTGTATTGGATGTAGCGGACGTTGTTTATGTGGATCCTGTTAATACTGGTTTTTCAAGAGCTGTAAGCAAGGATATTCCCACAAGTAGATTTTTTGGTGTGACAGCTGATATTAAATATTTAGCTGAGTGGATCAATACATTTGTTTCAAGAATGAACCGTTGGGCTTCTCCGAAATATTTAATTGGTGAAAGCTATGGTACAGGGAGGGTTTCAGGCTTGGCATTGGAATTGCAAAATGTACATTGGATGTTTGTGAATGGTGTAATTCTGGTTTCACCTACAACTTTGGGTATTGAAAGAGATGGTCCGGTTGGTGCTGCATTGCGCCTTCCTTATTATGCAGCTACTGCATGGTACCACAAACAATTGCCTTCAGATTTGCAATCAAAGGATTTGACCGATATGTTGCCCGAAGTAGAAAAGTTCACTGTGGATGAATTGATTCCTGCAATGGCAAGAGGCGGTTTCCTTGAGGAAAATAAAAAGAAGGAGATAGCAAAAAGAATGTCTAGGTACTCTGGTATTTCAGAGCAAGTTATTCTAGAGAATAATCTAGATGTGGCTTTGGGATTATTTTGGAAAGAGTTATTGCGTGATGAAGGATATACTGTTGGTCGTTTAGATTCAAGGTACAAGGGTATTGACAAAAGAAATGCAGGTGAGCAACCCGACTTCAATGCTGAGTTGATTTCTTGGGAGCATTCATTTACACCAGCAATTAATATGTATTTGAGAGAAGAATTGAAATACAAGACTGATCTTAAATATTATGTTTTTGGTCCGGTTCAACCTTGGGACAGATCTGGCGATAAAACAGGTGAGAACCTCCGACTTGCAATGGCTGAGAATCCTTACTTAAATGTGTTGGTACAATCTGGATATTATGATGGTGCATGCGATTATTTCAACGCACAATACAATATGTGGCAAATGGATCCAAGTGGAAAATTGAAAGACAGAATGAGTTGGGAAGGATATAGAAGTGGTCACATGATGTATTTGCGCAGACCTGATCTAGAAACAAGCAATCAGAGTTTGAGAGATTTTATCAAGAGAACTACGCCTAAACCCGGACAACCAGCTAAATATTGATCAAGATAAAGTATAGTATGCTGCATGTAGTTAAGCGATTCCTATTCTTTGTGTTGATGTTGCTTTTTAATCAAGTAACAATAGCACAACAAGAAATATTTCCATACAAAGGAAAGTTGATCATCATTGGAGGTGGAGATATACTCGATACGATGTACAATCTTTTTGCCAAAGAGATTGGCGGAAAAGATCAACCCATTGTATACATTCCAACTGCAACCGATGATGAGCCTTGGATTCAAGAAGGCCAACATCTGGTAAAATTTACCAGTCGCGGTTTTACCAACCTAACAACTGTCCATACCCGTGATAAGCAAAAAGCAAATGACCCTGTATTCATCGATCGGATTCGCAAAGCAAAAGGGGTATTCATTGGAGGTGGAGATCAAGCCAATATTGCTGCAGCTTTTCTTGGGACTGCTGTTCACAAAGAGTTAAATGAGTTGTTGAATCGCGGTGGTATAATTATGGGCACCTCAGCTGGAGCAACAATTATGGGTGATGTAATGATCACTGGATGGGAACAACGAAAAGCGCCTCATGTGCAACAGCAATATCCAGCTGGATTGGCTTTTATGAAAAACACCTCAATTGATCAGCACGTATTGGTGAGAAACAGACAATTTGATTTAGTACCTGTGTTGGAAGCAAACTCAAATCTCTTTGGAATTGCAATTGATGAATCAACAGCGGCTTTAGTAGAAGGTCAACAAATATCAGTTTTAGGTAAATCATATGTTATGATTTACGACCAAGTAAATTGGAAAGAGCAAACTCAAACTTGGGGCCGAATTCATAAACCCTTTTTAATGATGCGTGAGCGTGAGGTCTATGACTTACAAAAACACGGTATTAAGAAGTAGCTTAATTTTTGCTGAATACTGACTTTAATAGCGCTGAAGTTCTCTCAGCGGGATCTTTTCTGATTTTCTTTTCCTGGTCTGCGATTTGCATAAATAAAGCTTGCAGGGCTTTGTCTGTTACATAACCTGTCAAATCTGTGTTAACTTTTTGAAGACTAATTTTATTGTAGTTGGTCATGATACCATTCCAATGTTTTGAGGCACCTGATTTTTCTAGCGACTCTTCAATTACTGGCCGAAATGCGGCAGCTAGAGAAGTGCTAGTGTTTTTTCGAAGATATCCTGTTGCTGCAGTATCTGCACCTCTGAGAATGCCTAGTGCGTCAGTTATATTCATGTTTTTTATAGCATCAGTAAATATTGGAGTCGCTTTTTTTACAGCCTCTTCTGCTCCTCTGTTCATCGAGAGTATGGCCTCGTCTACTTTTGCTCCTAGTCCAATTCCGCGTAAGGCTTTTTCTACTTTTTGTGCATCAGGGGGCATCACCACTTTGTAAAGCGAGTTGCCAAAAAAACCGTTCTCAACTGATAAAAGAGTAATCCCTTTTTCTACTCCATTTGCAAGTGCTTCTTTTAGACCTGCGCTTATTTCAGGCTGACTACCCTCTTTTGCATTTATCGTGGTGCTCTGTTTAGCCTTATTGATAAGTGTTTTCAGTTGTTGGGCTGATAGAATTGAAGAAATGCAACAAAGGATAAGTACTAATAGGGTAGATTTCATAAGGTATGTTTACATTAAAATTACATGATGCACTAGGCATGTATGTTAGTAATCAATGTATAGTTTTGTTAAAGTAAAAGAATGGCCTTAATCGCTAAGTTTACTTCTTTTGGAGCTTCTTCCATTGGAACATGTCCGGTTTTGGGAATAATCACTAATTCGCTTCCTTGAATATCTTTCTTGAATAAATAGGCATTGCTCACATCAATCAATTGATCCTCTTTACCCCATATAATTAAGGTAGGTGTGCTGATTGATTTTATTTTTTCAGCATTTGCATATTTTCTTTGTTTAAATATATCCAGCGTGGCCTGTCTATTTCCTTCCCTTAACAACAAATCATAATAACGTTGCACTAGCCGGTCATTTACTTTAGATTTATCAGCATAAACATCTTCTACACTTTTTCTAATAAGGCTGCGGGGAGTAAATTTTACCAATACGTCACCAATTACGGGCATTGAAGCCAGTTTAAATCCAATATTACCTTTTTCATTTTTTTTAGGGTAACCACCTGAATTGATCAGTATCAATTGTTTGACCTTCTGTGGGTAGCTAAGGGCTTGATTCCATGCTATACTACCGCCAAGTGAATTTCCTGCAATTATGTATTGCTGAACACCTAGAGTAGATAGAAAAGAATCTATGAATTGATTGTAGAATGCTATTGAATACTCACGTCCAGGATGTGGTCCAGTTAAGCCAAATGCAGGGATATCCAGTCGGATTATTCTTTTTTTGTTGAGCAATGCTGGAACAATGCTGTCCCATGTATGAAGACTAGAAGAAGTTCCGTGAATCAGTACAATTGGTAGACTATCATTTTTATTTCCCTCGTCTCTATAATGTACATTAACGCCATCAATAATGATGAATTTGGACTGTTCGTTTGTGTATTGTTTTTTTAATTCCTCAAGTGGGATATCGCCTTTGTATAAAAATGAGAGAACTGCTATAAGTACAACGACTACAGCCCAAAAAATCTTTTTAAACATGTTGATGTATTTAACGATGTGTACTAATAAATTCAATGCTTATTTCTTCTCCCACACTTAAGGATGTGTTTCTAACAAGCATATCAAGTTTTTTGCCATTTGTATTCAGCTTTAGTTTATGGTGGTTGCCATAGAATAGTTGCTGTTCAATGGTGGCGCGAGTAGCATTTTCATGCTTATTAGCTATTGTAAATTCTTCTGGTCGGAAATACACTCTTTTTGGTGGAAGTCCGAGTGATGCTCTTAGTGGGGTATCTTTTTCTATAGTGTTATAATCGCCTAGGAGTCCTGCTGTGTAAGCGTTTATCGGGTAATAATAGATTTCCTCTGGTGAGCCAGTTTGTATGATTTCTCCATCCTGTAAAACGATGATGTGGTCTGCCCAAGAAAGAATATTTGCTGGATCGTGCGATACCAATACAATAGTCATTTTTCCACTCTTACAAAGTGAATCAATGATGTTATTGATGATTTTATTGTTCGATAAATCGAGGTTGGTAAATGGCTCATCTAGTAATAATAATTTAGGATTGCCAACCAGAATCCTTGAAAGTGCTATTCTTTGTCGCTCGCCACCAGATATGGCATTGGTTTTTCTTTTAAGCAGATGATCTATTTTGCAAAGCCGATAAATTTCATCTGCATCTTGCTGTTCCAATTTATTGGCCATGTCGAGTAGTTCTTCTACTCGATAATTATTGAGCAGTTCAAAATGTTGTGAGAGGTAGCCGATTTGCTTGTGACCTGGAATTAAGACTTCATCCGGACCTTCTATTCTTTTCTGCTCAAAAAGTACTTCACCACTGGTAGGCTGAACCAAACCAGCCATCATTTTCATTAAGGTGCTTTTCCCTGATCCTGTCTCCCCAATTAAGGCAGTCCTACTGAAAGGCTGAACAGTTAGGTTGATATGTGCTAAAATCCTTCTGTCGCCCTGGTTTTTACTTATTTGCCTAAGTTGTATTAATTCCACCATGCAAAGGTAAAGAGTTGTGCACCCACTTCTCGCATAATTCAGTAAATTGAATGCACAATTCACAGGTATGAAAAAGTATTTATTCTTTCTTTTTGCAATTGTTGCATTTCATTTTTCTCAAGCACAGAAAAAGTACAGTGAAAAAGAGGTCGAAGCCATGAAGTTGCAGTTAGCAGATGGTGTTGGTAAACATGCAAAAGACATTCAAGTGATGGTTGATCAGATATTTAGTTATTCTGAATTGGGATTTCAGGAATGGGAGACTTCTGCTTTTATCATTAGTGTTTTAGAGAAAAATGGATTTACTGTCGAGAAAGGTATTTCTGGTGTGCCCACTGCCTGGATGGCTAAATGGGGATCTGGTTCACCTGTGATTGCATTGGGTAGTGATGTAGATTGTATTCCAAAGGCTTCGCAAAAGCCTGGCGTAGCCTATAGGGCACCAATAGTTGATGGCGCTCCTGGTCATGGTGAAGGACATAACTCCGGACAAGCGGTTATTATATATGCAGCCATTGCCATGAAAGAGATGATGGAAAAACAAAAAATTCCTGGAACAATTGTCATCTGGCCTGGTATTGCAGAGGAGTTGGTGGGCACTAAAGCATGGTACATCAGAGATGGCTATTTTAAAAATGTAGATGCTTGCATCTTTACACATGTCAGTGGCGACTTCACATCTGATTATGGTGATAATGGTGGTAATGGATTAGTGAGCGTGCGATTCGACTTCGAAGGTGATGCAGCACATGCTGCAGGTGCACCTTGGAGAGGCAAGAGTGCATTGGATGCTGTTGAATTGATGAATGTTGGATGGAATTACAAAAGAGAACATCTCAAGCCTACCAATAGATCACATTATGTTGTTGTAGATGGTGGTGACCAGCCAAATGTTGTACCATCAAAAGCCAGCGTTTGGTATTATTTCAGAGAAAGGACATATGAAGACATCAAAGCAAATTATGAGGCCGGTATTAAAATTGCACAAGGTGCAGCCATGATGACCAATACAACAGTTTCTTATCAAATTCTAGGAACTGCATGGCCTGGACATTTTAATAAACCATTGGCTGAAGCAATGTATACGAATATCAAAAAAGTAGGAATGCCACAGTGGGATGAAAAAGATATGACAATGGCAAGGTCCGTTCAAAAATTGGTTGAAGCACCTTCAAAGGATAATCAGGGCAGGCCAATCGATGGATTAAGAACTAAGCCTGATAGCATCAAGGGTTCTGTCGCTTTTTCATGGGGAGGTGGTTCTGATGATATTGCTGATATTTCTTGGAACGTACCTACAATCGTTTTGCGTTTTCCAGCAAACATACCAGGTACAAAAGGGCATCATTGGGCGGATGCCATTGCAATGGCTACACCCATTGCACACAAAGGTTCTCTAGCAGGGGCAAAAGCGACAGCATTGACCTTATTTGATTGCTTCACCAATCCAACTGTTGTTAGTGATGCAAAAAAATATTTTAAAGAAGTACAGACCAAGGATGTGCAGTACAAGCCATTTATTACTGAAAAAGATCCACCTGCAATTCATTTGAATCAGGGAATCATGCAGCAATACAAGGATCAGCTCAAGAAATTTTATTACGACCCAAGCAAGTATTCAACCTACATGGAACAATTGGGTATTACCTACCCAACAGTCAATAAATAATTCATAACGATTTTAGATTTATACAATGAACAACAAACAGAACCGAAGAAACTTTTTGAGCACGGCTTCTCTAGGAGCAGGTGTATTTGCTTTTTCATCCTTCACCAATGAGTATGATATTCCGAGTAGCATAGAGAGATTAAACCCAATGGTGGATGGCGTAGTTCCCATCAGTGTTGAAGAAAGGAAACAAAGAATTGCCAAGGCGCAGCAGTTGATGCAGGAACAGCAATTGGATGCCATATTTATGGAAGGGACTGTGACTTGTTCCTATTTTACTGGAATGCGTTGGGGGCAAAGCGAAAGAACCTTTGGTGTGGTGATTCCTGCAAAAGGTGCAATCGCCTATGTTTGTCCTAAGTTTGAAGACGACCGCGCAAAGGAGCTTATCAATCCTGTATTTGGGGACGAACTACGTTGCTGGGAAGAACATGAGAGTCCATATGAACTCATCGTCAAAATTGTAAAAGATAGAGGATTTAAACACAGAAGAATTGGAATGGAAGAACGTGTTCGTTTTTTCATTGCAGATGGTGTGAGAAAAGCGGCGTCGGGTTTTGAAGTTGTTGATGCTACACCAATTACTGCAGGTTGTAGAATGTATAAAACTGCAGCTGAAATTGCGTTGATGCAAAAAGCAAATGATGTTACTATTGAAGCCTATAAAGCAGCGTTTGCAACAATAGTCCCAGGCATGTCACAATCTGCTTTCAGTGCCAACCTTAGTGCTGCCTTTCGAAAACTAGGATACACTGGAGGTGCTTCTGTTCAGGTAGGAAAATATTCTGCTTTGCCACATGGCAGTATCACACCTCAGACCATTAGAGAGGGAGATATAGTAATGGTGGATGGCGGAACGAGTTGTGAGGGTTATGCTTCAGATATAACACGAACAATTGTTGTAGGAAAGCCGACACAAAAAATGATAGACGTGTGGAATCTTGAAAAAAGAGCGCAAGATGCTGCATTTGCTGCTGCTCAAATTGGCGCCACATGTGATTCGGTTGATGCTGCTGCAAGAAAAGTAATTGAAGAGGCAGGTTTTGCAAAAAATTACGGTTTGCCTGGTTTGCCCCATAGAACTGGACATGGAATTGGGATGGAAGGGCACGAATGGACTAACTTCGTGAAAGGTAACATGACCAAGCTCGCTCCTGGAATGTGTTTCAGTGATGAACCGACAATATCTATTCCAGGTGAATTTGGAATAAGGTTAGAGGACTGCTTATATATGACAGCAGAAGGTCCGAAGTTTTTTACCAAACAAAGTATTTCTATTGAACAACCATTTGGATAAATTTAACGCATGATAAAAAAAATCACACTTGCACTCTTGGCTATTGTTGCCGTTGTAGTTGCTTTAGCTTTCACAAACCATTTAGCGCACCTTAAAAATTTTATTTTTTGGGGCGAGCACACTATACATGATTATAATTCACACCCATTACGAAAAGTAGAAAAAGCAGATGCGCCACAAAGTTGGGCGTATGATAGCGCATACAATAGTGCAGTAATTCCTGCTGATTTCATGTCAATCATTGATTCAAATGATACACATGCGTTTCTGGTAATTCAAAATGGCAAATTGCTATTTGAAAAATACTGGGATGGATATGATAGTACTCGGTTGAGTGGTTCTTTCTCTGCAGCTAAAAGTATAGTTTCTCTTTTGATTGGCATTGCTTTAGATGAGGGGAAGATAAAATCTCTGGATGAACCAGTCGCTAATTATGTCGATCATTTTAAGACCAATGGTTTAGAAAAGGTAACCATCAAGCAT
>JBDLUR010000111.1:0-5708 GCA_039805205.1 Bacteroidota bacterium | reverse complement strand
TATTTAAGCAGATCTGTTCCAGAGGGGATTGATCTTTCTGCAGAAATTTTAAGGTTAAAGAAGGAAAAAAATGCAGTCATACTTGCTCATTATTATGTGCATGCTGATATTCAGAAATTAGCAGATCATATTGGTGATAGCTTAGCCTTGGCTCAAGCGTCTAAAAAAACAGATGCTGATATCATCGTTTTTTGTGGGGTTCATTTCATGGCAGAAACTGCTAAAATTCTTAATCCCACTAAAAAAGTGTTGCTACCCGATTTGCATGCGGGATGCAGTCTTGCTGATTCAGCTGATGAAGAAGCTTTCAAATTATTTAAGGCTAAGCATCCCGAAGCAGTAGTGGTGAGCTATATCAATTGTACGGCTAAGGTGAAGGCGATGAGTGATTATATCTGCACCTCTTCCAATGCAGTGGATATAGTTAAAGCTATACCTACTGATAAAGAAATCATTTTTGCGCCGGATGAAAATTTGGGAAAGTATGTCCAACAGGTGACTGGCAGAAAAATGCATATTTGGGAAGGCGCATGTATTGTACACGTTAATATTTCTGTCGAAAAGTTAAACGGACTCTTGGATAAATATCCTGAAGCAGAACTCATTGCTCATCCAGAGTGTCTGACAGAAGTATTGAATAAAGCTCATTTTATTGGTTCTACAAAAGCACTATTAGAATATGTGCAGCAATCACCTGCTACTACGTTCATCGTAGCCACTGAAGCCGGTATTTTATTTAAAATGAGAGAAGCTGTTCCTCACAAAAAAATTATTCCAGCTCCTGCAGTTGAATCCAATACTTGTGCTTGTTCTGAATGTCCGTATATGAAGATGAATACCCTAGAAAAACTATACAATACACTTCATTACGAATTACCAGAAGTAAAGCTTGATGATGAAACGCTTATTGGTGCTAGAAGAGCATTAGATAATATGCTGAGTCTATCATGAAAATGCAATTATCATATGATGTTATAGTACTGGGTTCTGGAATTGCTGGACTTTCTTTTGCTAACTATTTTTTAAGTGCACAACAGCAAAAGTCCATCGATAAACAATTAAGTCTTTTGGTAGTTTCAAAAGGGGATGCTAACCAAACAAATACTTCATGGGCACAAGGAGGTATAGCAGCACCCATAGATGATAATGATAGTGTTCCACTTCATGTTCAAGATACTTTAAATGCAGGGGTATATGAAAATGATGAATATATCACCCATAAAATAATTGCCCAAGCACCTTTTGCTATACAAGACTTAGTCAGTTGGGGAGCAACCTTTGATAAGAATGAGGAGGGTGAATTTGATCTAGGACTAGAGGGTGGTCATTCTCACCCAAGAATCTTGCATCATCGAGATGCTACAGGTGCTAATATTCAATTGGCCTTGAACAATCAGTTCTCCAAATTAGGCGGTGAGGTAAAATCTAATTTTGTTGCCATCGACATACAGAAAATAGATAAGGGATTTTCTATTTTGTTTTTTGATAGAGTGATGAAGACAGTCCATGCTATTTCTTGTGGCCAGTTGATTATGGCGACAGGAGGAGTCGGTCAATTATTTGAACACACAACTAATACTGTTCATTCTAATGGAGATGGAATATTTCTTGCGCAACAACTCCAAGCGCAAATAAGAGATTTATCCATGATACAATTTCATCCAACTGGTTTATACAGTGAGGATGGGAGAGATTTTCTCATTACCGAAGCATTGAGAGGTGCAGGTGCTGTATTATTGAATCACGGTCATGAGCCTTTCATGAAAAATTATGATGAGCGGGCTGATCTTGCACCGAGAGATATTGTGGCTAGGGCCATTTGGAATGAAATGAAAGTAGCTGGAAAGAGTTTTGTTTGGCTAGATGCTACAGCAATAGATGATCATCAACTGACCCATCACTTCTCTACTATCATCAGTAATTGTATAGAACGTATTGGCGTAGATCCCAGAAAGAATTTCATTCCAGTAATGCCAGTTCAACATTATTCCTGTGGTGGAATTATTACCAATGAATTTGGTGAGTCGACTGTAACTGGTTTATTTGCACTTGGCGAATGTGCAAGTACAGGATTACATGGGGCTAACCGACTTGCATCAAACTCCTTATTGGAAGGAATTTGCATGGCTAAGTTTGCATGTGAAAGAATTACGCAACAAGTCGAATTTCAACATCATCCAACATCAGCTGCAACAATGGATTTGCCAACAGTATATGATATAGATAAATCAGTTGTGAAATCTATCTTGAGTGGTGCTGCTGGGGTTATAAGAAAGCATACTGAAATGACTGAGGCTTTGGATAGGTTAGAAAATATAAAAGCAGCCGCACCCACTATACATTTCAACTTATCAGCTTTTGAAAATACAGTCGCACTGAACTTATCTATTTCACTCCTCAAGGATGCACTATCCAAAAAGAAGAGTGTAGGAGTACACTATATTGAAGCCTAATACCCGATAAAAGTTAACTGTTAACCGTCTTCCGTCCCTTCCATTCATAGCTTTTGAAGAAACTGAGACTTGCTGATAACGTTGTATAGACGATATGAAAGGGTTGTGCAAGGATGAACCAAGGCAGTAGGTATTGCTTGTCAAAAAATCTGGCTACTCTGATCATAAAGGGATATTCAAATATAGTTTTGATCAAGAGCAAGAGCAATGCTGATTGTAAATAATACAGATCAAAGCAGCTCATTATGGTGAGCGACAATAAGCCTAGGTTTACCAAATACACCAACAGCAAAACAAGTTTGATATTCGTATTCTTATAGGTAGTCGATTTACTCGCCCAACGAATTCTTTGTTGAATAAATGCTTTCAATCCTGCTGCTGGCAAGGTTGCTACAATAGCTTCTTGTGAAAAGCAATATTTCACTTTGCCTGGATAGGCAGCATCAATTTTCTCCATCAACAACATGTCGTCTCCAGTTGGAATTTTATCTATTCCTTCAAAGCCTTTTACTTTTTCAAATGCTTCTTTGGTATACAAGAGGTTAGCGCCATTGCACATGTTGAAGAGCTGTTTGCTTACGGCTGCAATAGTAATTCCTTGTAACGCGAGGAAGTCGAGCGACTGAAATCTTTCTAAGAAATTATTTTCCTTGGTGTACTTCACTGGAGCAGCAACAAAAACTGCATCCTGTTCGCTACGATAATTGAGTAAAGTAGTCAACCAATGCTTGGGATAAGTACAATCAGCATCTGTCGTTATAATTATTGGATGCATTGCAGCAGCAATACCCTTACTCAATGCCGCTTTTTTACCACCAATTTCATTTGACAGTTGTAATAATTTCACTTCTTTCTCAGCGTAAGACATTACAATGCTAGCTGTAGTGTCTGTGGAGCCATCATCGACTACAATAATTTCAAATTGATGTTTGGGCAAGGATTGTTGTAACAAGGAATCAAGACAACGGCCAATATTTGCCGCTTCGTTTCGGGCCGGGATGATTACAGTTACATTATCGCTGGAAACGGAAGCAGATTTGTAGTAGGGAAGGAGCATAAGAATACGGTTAGCACGACCAATGATCATCCTGTACAAAGCCAATAACACCACATTTACAATAAGCCAAACCATATCACTGTTTTCTGCTTGAACCGAACGTTAAATTTCATCATTTCTTGCCGAAAAGATTTTTTTGGTCCGGGAAATTTCCTAACTTTAAATAGTTGCATAACTAACTATATGCCCAACAACCAATTTAGAAGAGGAGAATTGTACAGTTTTATAACTGGAATGGCATCGACTGCTATCGCACGTCGTTTGCAGAAAAATTTCAAACAAGAAGGGATTGAGATCACTATTGAACAATGGAGTGTGTTGTATCATCTCTGGAAAAAAGATGGAATTAGTCAGCAAGATTTGTGCAATGCTTCTTTTAGAGATAAACCAAGCATAACGCGGTTAGTCGACAATCTTGAAAAATTAAAGTTAGTGAAACGTGTGCCGTCGCAAACCGACAGAAGATCTAATTCTATCATGCTGACTGAAGCTGCAAAAAAATTGCAGGAGAAGACGATGGAGATTGCTGCTAAAACATTGAATGAAGCATTAGAAGGTGTAGATGCAGCAGATGTAGAGACCGCAAAGCAGGTATTGCAACAGGTATACGATAACCTTAAATAAAAAACACATTAAAATAAAGTTTATGGAAGCAGTAAACAAAAAACTACAGGCTATGAAAGGTGGTGGTTCACTGACTATTGAATCATTGCCTTCGGAAACATTCATACCAGAAGATTTTACTGAAGAACAGAAAATGATGATGGACATGTGCCATCAATTTTTAGACGCAGAAATTTATCCTTTGTTGGATAGAATTGATAAGCTGGAACCAGGTCTCATGCCATCGTTGATGGAAAAGGCTGGTGAGATGGGTATGTTGGGTGTTGCGATACCAGAGCAATATGGTGGATTGGGTAAAGAGTTCATTACATCCATCATCATGGCTGAAGGATTAGGTGCAGGTCATTCTTTTTCAGTCGGTTTTTCAGCGCATACAGGTATTGGTACGCTCCCTATTTTATATTTTGGTACAGATGCACAAAAGGAAAAATACATTCCTAATCTCGCCAGTGGTGTTTGGAAAGGTGCCTATGGCTTGACTGAACCTAACAGTGGTAGTGATGCGTTAAGTGCAAAATCTACAGCGAAGTTGAGTGAAGATGGCAAGCATTATATTCTAAACGGACAAAAATGTTGGATCACCAATGGTGGTTTTGCGGATGTCTATACTGTCTTTGCTAAAGTAGATGGTGTTCATTTCACCGGGTTCATTGTTGAACGTGGAATGGAAGGATTTACACAAGGTCCGGAAGAACACAAGATGGGCATCAAAGGATCATCAACAGTTCAATTGTATTTCCAAGATTGCAAAGTTCCGGTGGAGAATGTGTTGGGTGAAGTTGGAAAGGGACACGTGATTGCTTTCAATATTTTAAATATTGGCCGTCTTAAATTATGTGCAGCAACCTTAGGTGGTGCAAAAAAATGTTTAGAGCAAACTGTTCAATATGCCAAGACCAGAGAGCAGTTTAAAAAGCCTATTGCAGAATTTGGTGCTATACAGCATAAGTTAGCAGAGATGACTATTCGCAATTGGATTGCTGAAGCTGGTTTGTACAGAGCATCGATGTGGATTGAGCAAAAAGAGGAAGAGTTATTGGCTGCAGGCAAGCCATTCAATGAAGCATTATTGGGTGCTGCAGAAGAATATGCCATTGAGTGTGCAATGATAAAAGTATTTGGATCTGAGTTGTTGGATTATGTTGTAGATGAATCGGTTCAAGTACATGGCGGGAATGGATACAGCGATGAGTACAATGTTTCAAGGGCATACAGAGATAGTCGAATTAACCGTATTTACGAAGGCACGAATGAAATCAACCGTTTGTTGATTGTAGATATGGTTTTGAAACGCGCCATGAAAGGCAGACTTGATTTAATGGGTCCCGCTATGGCAGTCCAAAAAGAGTTGATGAGCATACCAGACTTTGGTAGTTCAGATGATACGCCATTCGCAGAAGAGCGTAAAGCCATTCAACAATTCAAGAAATCCATACTCATGGTTGCTGGAGCAGCTGTACAAAAACTCATGATGAAATTGGAATCAGAACAAGAGGTACTCATGCATATTGCCGATATGGCCATTGAGACCTTCCATGCAGAAAGCGGATTGCTTCGTGCAATGAAATTGGTTG
>JBDLUR010000110.1:0-7564 GCA_039805205.1 Bacteroidota bacterium | reverse complement strand
TGACCTATTTCGAGGATAGATAATCCCGTTCCGTTGAAATCTAAAATAGCGCGACTGGCCTCTTCAAATACTTCTTTAGGAAGGATACTGGGACCCGCATTAAAATTATGTTTCATGCCGATGTTGAATTGCAATTTGAATTGGGCAAGCAGGTTGTAAAGATACTTAATTTGAAGGAGTGTTAAAGGGGAGATCAGGCTGACCAGCCTCTACCCAAGCCGTATACCAGAATGACGCGATGGCATAGATAGACGCCCTCATTCTTCTTTCAACCATCCCATTGAGTTGTTTATGGTAACGCGAGGCATATTTTTCTGAATACTGCCTCACCAACTTGTTGTTCCTGTACTCAAAAGACATTCTTTCATGATCTTCAAACACCTTACTGAGCGCTTTTTCAGTCCGCAATACGGTATCAGCCGCTGCTCCGCTTTCGTATACCCTTTCCCAGATAAACTGAAGAGGGTCCTTGAGATAATCTGCTCTCCCAAGCAATAAATCATATTGCTTTTCAGCAAATAATTCAGGTAGTCGACTTTCCCAAAAAGCATGAATCCCTAATTGGTCTGTTTTTTGCCCGTTGTGGTTACTGCTCGCATGCAATGGAACATGAGCATCCGCAATATAATGTCCAATATCAGCGGATAATTTCAACACCAGTTGCATGTCCTTTTCAGCAAAAGCTTTCTTCAATCGCTGGTGCATAACTATGGTCCACCAAGGCACAATTCCATGCGCCTGAAGACTGTCGACTGTAAACCGATCAACAGCCTCCTGCCACTGAAAAGGAATCTTACTGCTATCTTTTTGATGGTACTGATCAAGATCGATATAATGTCTTGGTGCTTCCTCTTTGATCGCATACCGCCTCATATCAGCATCAGCCGCATGCTCAGTCAAATACCCAATATGCTGTTTGTAAAACCCAAACATGGGTGGTGGCAACAAAAAAATCGCGTGATAATTGATATACCGATGACCCCAAAAACCCCAACTGTAAACAGGTGTAGCAATTACACAAGAATAAACGATAGAGCAAACAACCAACAGCAATTTTTTTGCTTTTCGACAACCCCACAACCCACAACACATAACACTAGTTTAAAATAGACAAAACAGCAGTTCCTAATTTTTTTCCTTCTTCTCTTCTGCTACATCTGTCACCCCACCTGATACAATAAATTTCATAGCATCAGTAGAATTGACATCTTTGATGATTTTGATACGGTCTTGTTTTACAAAATAGGTTATACCAGAAAATGCATAAGAGTGCGGCACATACACAGATACATGCTCACGCATATCAAACTGCGACAAATCAGTTTGTGTAATAAAACCCATTCTCCAAACATCTGCAGCATCCACATTGACCAATACCGGCTTATTGAACTTTCTTTTGTTACCAGCAAAAGCTTCCAGAAAATCCTTGACCGTGGTATAAATAATTTTAATTCCAGGTGTTTTTTCTAAAACACGATCAAATAAATCAACAAACTTGGACACGAAAAACAGAGAAGAAACATACCCCACCACCAATACAATTACAACTACTACCAAAAATCCTAATCCAGGGATTTTTTCAGGGTCACCCTGTGGGTTCAGCTTGACCAAATCCGGGAATAAAACATGGAGTAGGTTGGGCAAAATGCCATCAACAAAGTTAAATAAGGATAGAACCGCCCAGGCGGTAATGACGATTGGAGCCAAAATAATCAATCCCTGAAAGAAATAATTGACCAGTTTGGCGAGCCTGAATGGTTTCATAGCTTAGAATTTAAGCCAAATATACACCTCAAAAAATCCAAAAAATGAGGTAAAAACAGGTATTTCTGGGTAAAAAAGACCCAAAAACGGCTATTTATCTCCAAAAAAGACCGTTTAACATTTAATATTAAAATAATACACGGAAACTTTTTTACCAATAAAAGTTTCCGTAGTTTTGCGGCGCCAAAAGCTCATGGAACCAAAAGAAAGAATCATAAAGGAAGCAAGGGGCCTATTTTTCAGGGTAGGTATTCGTTCAGTTACGATGGATGACATCGCGGCTCAGGTGGGTATGTCGAAAAAAACTCTCTATCAGCATTTTGTAGATAAAGATGCCTTGGTGGACGACCTCGTTGAAGGTGAAGTGGGACTTATGCAAGATGAAACCATGGCCTGCATCAATTCTTCGGCTAATGCTATTGAAGAGATTTTCATCAGCATGGAAATGGCCAATAAGCATTTTACCAAGATGAATCCGATGGTGTTGTTCGACTTACACAAGTTTCATTTTAAGTCGTTTCAAAAATTCATGGATCATAAAAATACCTTCCTCATCAAAGTCATCATGGACAATTTGAAAAGAGGAATTGCAGAAGGGCTCTATCGTGCAGATACGAAAATCGACATCATGGCTAAATACAGGTTGCAGATGTTGATGCTACCATTTGACATGGAAGCCTACCCCCCTATGCAATATAACCTCATTGATGTGAGCAATGCCATGATTGAAAATTTCTTGTACGGACTTTCAACTGAAAAAGGATATCAACTCATTGAAAAATACAAAAGCGAGAGAAATAAAAATGAACAATAAAATAAACAGCATGAAAAGTTGGGGATTACTGATGATGGCCATCCTGTTGCTGACCAACAGCAACTTACAGGCACAGAAAAGCTATAAGCTTTCTGCAAAGCAGGCGGTCGATTTGGCCTTAAAAAACGTGACCGAATTAAAGAACCTAGAAATTGACAGAGAACTTCAAATCTCGAAAAACAAGGAATACATTGCCCAGGCCTTTCCACAAATTGCCGGTACAATTTCTACACAACACTACTTCAGTATTCCAGTTACACTTTTACCTGATTTCATTTCACCTTCAGTTTACCAGGTATTGGTGGACAATGGCGTAAGGAATGGAGCAGGTTCCCCAATTACCAAACCAAATGACCCTGCACAATTTTTCCCAGCACAGTTTGGTGTACCCTGGCAATCATCTGCAGGTATTCAGTTTCAGCAATTGCTGTTTCAACCTGATCTGTTCATCGCCATCGCTGCAAGAAAAAAGGCTGTGGACCTCACTGAAGCGAACATCCGCGCAATGGACGACTCTGTAAAAAGCAATGTTTACAGGGCTTACTACAGTGTTCTGATTGCAGAGAAAAGAAAATCCTATTTGGAAACCAGTATAAAGCGTTTACAAAAACTAAAATCAGATCAAGAGAAATTATTCAAAAATGGATTTGCTGAAAGATTAGATATTGATAAAACACAGGTGTCTCTAAACAACCTTACTTCTACCAATAACCAAATTGAAAAATTAATTGAAATTGGATACGCTTCCTTAAAGTTTGCAATGGCAATTGACCAGAAAGATAGTTTGCAATTGACTGATTCTTTATCTGAAGAAACTGTGAAACAGGGCTTGTTGGAAATGACCAATTTCAAGTATACCGATAGAGATGAAATTCAACTCCTAAATGTTATAAAGGATCTACAAAAACTCGACATCAAACGCAATAAATTATCTTATGCACCTACCATTGCAACCTACTTTAACTATACCAGAAATGCATTGGGACAAGAATTCAACCTTTTCAACTTTCAGGATAAGTGGTTCAAGGCTTCTGTTTGGGGTATCAACATGAGCATACCAATTTTTGATGCGGGACAAAAAGGTCAGCGTATCAAACAAGCTAGGTTGAATCTAGAAAAAACCAGCAATACGATTGAAAACTTACAGCGTGCAATTGATTTGCAACTCTCTGCTTCTTCAATCCTTTTTAAAAATGCTTTGCTGACTTTGGATGTGCAAGATCAAAATGTGGCTTTGGCTGAAAGAGTATACAATACTACGCTTAAAAAATATGAACAAGGACTAGGCTCAAGTTTTGAATTGTTGCAAACAGAAACAGAATTAGAAAATGCACAAACTAATTATTTCCAAGCCCTATACGATGCAGTGACTGCTAAAATAGCCTACACCAAAGCACTCGGAAAACTTTAATCTTAAAAAAGAATACACTATAATATGAAACAGTTTTTATTAATCTGCACGTTGTTTCTAATAGCAGCCTGCTCAGGTAACAAAGAAGAGAACAAAGATTTAGCTGGGAAAAAAGCAGAATTGGAAAAGCTCACCAAAGAGCGTGATGCCATTGCTGCAAAAATTACAACCCTTGAAGCAGATATTCTAAAGATGTCTGGAAACACTGTTGCTGAAAAAGCTAAACTAGTTGAAGTAACTGAATTGCTCAATCAAGATTTCGCTCACTACATTGAACTACAGGGTAAAATCACAACAGAAAACGTATCCTATGTAACACCAAGAGGAATGGGTGGTCAGGTGAAATCAATTTATGTTAAAGAAGGTGATAATGTAAAAAAGGGTCAACTGCTTTTAAAATTGGAAGATGGCATCATTCAACAAAACATCAAACAGGTTGAAAGCCAATTGTCATTTGCTAAGAACATCTTCTCTCGTCAGGAAAATTTGTGGAAGGAAGGAATTGGAACAGAAGTACAATACCTATCTGCAAAAAACAATGTTGAGTCTTTAGAAAAACAAATTGATCTTGTTAAAGAACAACTCAGTACTACTTCCGTATATGCACAGGTATCTGGAATTGTTGAAGATGTAAGTATCCGAGTTGGTGAAACTTTTATGGGTTCTCCAATGGCAGGTATCACTATTGTTAACCCAAGTGCTATGAAGGCTGTTGTAGATGTACCTGAAAACTACGTTTCAAAAATCAGAAAAGGCATGCCAGTCGTGGTTAATGTTCCAGACCTTAACCAATCATTCAATTCTAGCATCAGTTTAATCAGTGAAACAATCAATGTTACCTCAAGAAGTTTTATTGCAGAAAGCAAAGTGGGAGGCAACAAAGATTTAAAACCCAACCAAATTGCAGTTGTAAAAATCTTAGACCACGAAGCAAAGAATGCAATTGTAATTCCTGTTGAAACAGTCCAATCTGATGAAAAAGGAAAATACGTTTACGTTGCAGTGCTAGAAGGAAACAAAACTATAGCAAGAAAAAGAACTGTAAGCATAGGGGAATTCTATGATGAATTAATTGAAGTGAATTCAGGTCTTGCAAAAGGCGATAAACTCATCACGAAAGGTTATCAGGGCTTGTATGATGGCCAGTTGATTTCAAAAACGAATTAATCGAATTGCAGATAAAGTCAAAAACTGAATATGGACAACTCAAACAATAAAAACCCAATCACTAAATTGCTCCACAATGCTAAAACATTTGGACCAACTGATTGGGCAATTAAAAATAAAACAGCCGTTTACCTCATCACCCTTATTCTTTCTTTATGGGGTATCGGACTTTTCATCTCTTTACCCAAAGAACAATACCCCGACGTAGTTATCCCTAACATCTATGTTCAAACAGTATATGTAGGTAACTCACCAAAGGAAATTGAAAGCTTAGTAACCAGACCCATTGAAAAACAATTGAAGGGTATTACTGGTGTTAAGATCAACAAGATAACCTCTAATTCATTGCAAGATTTCTCAGCGATCATTGTCGAGTTTAGCACTTCTGTAAAAACAGATGTTGCCTTACAGAAAATGAGAGATGCAGTAGATAAAGCAAAAAAAGATTTACCTACAGATCTTACACAAGAACCCGTAGTTCAAGAAATCAGCCTTTCAGAACTTCCTATCATGGCGATCAACCTCAGTGGTGATTATGATGAAGTTAAACTAGGTGATTTTGCAGACCAGTTGAAAGAAAAGATTGAAGAACTTTCAGAAATCACGAGAATAGATGTAGTGGGTTCACCTGAAAGAGAAATTCAAATCAACATGGACCGCTACAAGATGGAAGCGGCTAGGGTTGGTTTTACTGATGTAGAACAAGCCATACAAAGAGAAAACGCAGACATCTCTGGTGGTCTACTTGAAGTAGGAGATCAGAAACGCGCCCTTCGCTTGAATGGTCAGTTCAGGTCCTCACTTGATCTCAACAATGTGATTGTAAAGAACATTTATGGTGCTCCTCTATATTTAAAAGATATAGCGAACATTACTGATACCGTAAAAGAAAAAGAAAGCTATGCGCGTTTAAACGGTAAAAATGTAGTTACGCTGAGCATCATCAAACGTTCTGGAGAAAACCTGATCAATGCCTCTGAAAAAATCAACAAGGTTGTGGAAGAAATGCAAGCCAGCGTTTTTCCAAAAGATCTTAAAATCAACGTCACAGGAGACCTAAGTATAAAAGCATCTGCAGCATTTGATGAACTGGTGAACTCTATTGTTATTGGATTTATTCTGGTAATGATTATCCTCATGTTCTTTATGGGCGTAACCAACTCATTCTTCGTTGCACTATCAGTGCCATTGAGTATGTTCCTTGCGTTCATACTACTTCCTTCGGCAGATTTCATAGTGGGATCAAATGTAACATTGAATTTCATTGTACTATTCGCCCTCTTGTTTGGCTTAGGTATTGTGGTTGATGATGCCATTGTGGTAATTGAAAATACCCATAGAATTTTCTCACAAGGAAAAGGAAAAATCAGCAGCGTAGATGCAGCTAGATATGCAGCGGGTGAAGTATTTGTGCCGGTACTTGCAGGTACACTAACTACCCTTGCTCCATTTATACCTCTACTCTTCTGGCCAGGCATCATTGGTAAGTTCATGATTTACTTACCAACGATGCTCATCTTTACACTCACGGCTTCGCTGATTGTCGCCTATATCATGAACCCAGTATTTGCAGTGGATTTCATGGCACATGAAGAGCATGGTGTTCAGAAAAAATCTTTGGTCTTCAAAAAGCCTTTATTCTGGTTACTCTTGATTATTGGTGGCTTGTTTGATTTAGCTGGATATGGAAGCGAAATGGCCAACTACAGATTTGTAGGCAACCTACTTATCTTCTTCAGCTTATTGATGGTGCTCAATAGTTACGTACTCACAGATGCTATTAACTTTTTCCAAAACAAGTTGCTTCCTGCAATGATGGATAAATATGAGCAACTCTTAAAATGGACTACTGTAGGCTGGAGACCCGTTAAGATGTTGATTGGTACATTCGTGTTACTCATCTTCTCTTTCGTTTTCTTTGGTATGCGTAATGTACCAGTTGTGTTGTTCCCACAAGGAGATCCAAATACCATCTATGTTTATTTGAAACTTCCAGCAGGTACCGATGTAAAGTACACCGACTCTGTAACCAAGGTATTGGAAACAAGAATCAATAAAGTTTTGGGAACCGACAATGGTAAGAAAAATGAATTGGTAGAGAGTGTAATTGCCAATGTAGCTGTAGGTGCAAGTGATCCTAACAGTGGTGATAGAAGTACAAGACCTGAGCTTGGTCGTATTCAAGTGAACTTTGTTCCATTTGAAGAACGCGACGGAAAAGGAACCACTGTCTATTTAGATGGTATTCGCGAAGCGATTAAGGGTATTCCTTCCGCTGAAATTAGTGTGGGACAAGAAAGCAATGGACCACCCACACAATCTCCTATCAATATTGAAATTTCAGGTGATAATTTCGAAGACCTTACCAGTACAGCAATCAACTTGAGAAACTACCTCAATGATAAAAA
>JBDLUR010000109.1:0-5043 GCA_039805205.1 Bacteroidota bacterium | reverse complement strand
GCATACAAAGAGAAAACTGGTTGGTAATTGTCGACAGTCAAGAATAAAGTAGCTTGGTTTTTATCTGCCTCAAGTGATTTCTTGAAAGCATCCAAAGCTTGCAAACGTGCCTCTGGCATAGCGGCTCTCTCTTTTGGATTAGCTGCAATTGCACTCAACACCTTTCCTTTCAAATAAAGGATCTCAGGGTTTTTTTGGTTTTTAGGAGAGGCAAGTAATGTCTCTACCATTGTTTTAGCCTCTTGAAGTTTGTTGGCAGTCAAGGCATCTTTGATCTTGTTCAGATTTTGGGCATTGACAGTCATCAAACCTACTGCTGCCAATAATGTTAGAAGGATCCTTCTCATTGTGGGAATTTTAATGGTTGATTTTATTCGTTTGTTGGTGTTTCTGTATTTGATGTCGTTTCAGTTGTTTCTCCTCCGGTTTCTTCTTCCATTTCATCTAAATTGGTGATGGCTGCGATAGCATCATCCTCATCCAATCTGATTAATTTTACACCCTGGGTAGCTCTTCCCTGCTCACTGATCTGTGCTATACTCATACGGATAGTGATTCCGGAAGTACAGGTAATCATTAAATCTTCTTTCTCAGTCACGTCCAGTACCCCGACTAATTTACCGGTTTTTTCTGTAACATTTATGGTTTTAACACCCTTTCCACCTCTATTGGTAATTCTATATTCATCAATAGGTGTTCTTTTTCCAAAACCTTTTTCAGAAACCACCAAGACTGTTCTTGATTTGTCTTCTACATTCACACAAATCATTCCCACTACTTCATCTGTTGCATCATCCACTTCAATACCTGCAACACCAATGGCTCCCCTTCCTGTTGGTCTTACTTTAGCTTCAGGGAATCTGATGGCTCTGCCCGATTTAACCGCCATGATAATCTCAGAATTTCCATCGGTAAGTTTTGCTTCTAACAACTGATCTCCTTCTACAATAGTAATAGCATTTACGCCAGTAGCACGAGGTCTGCTGAAATCTGCTAAAGCAGTTTTTTTGATGATTCCTTGCTTGGTACACAATACTATGTAATGACTTTCAACAAAGGCTTCATCTTTTAAATTCTTAACATCCAGAATTGTTCTGATCTTATCATCTGGAGGCAACTGCATCAAATTCTGAATAGCTCTACCCTTGCCTTGTTTATCACCATCAGGAATTTCATATACTTTCAACCAATAACATCTTCCTTTTTCTGTGAAAAACATCAAAGTGTGATGTGTTGATGCAACGAACAAATGTTCGATATAATCTTCTTGTCGCGTTTTACCTCCAATAGAACCTCTTCCACCTCTCTTCTGCGCTCTGTATTCATCAGCAGGAGTTCTTTTGATATAACCTAAATGAGAAACAGTAATTACAACATCTTCCTCTTTAATCAAATCTTCGATGCTTACTTCATTATCTAAATAAGTGATTTCAGTCCTTCTGCTGTCACCAAATTTCTCCTTCACATCAACCAATTCTGTTTTGATCAAATCATAACGCTTGGTTTCATCTGCAAGTAAGTCCTTCAGGTAATTGATCAACTTCATGATCTCCTCATACTCTTCACGGATCTTATTGATCTCCATTCCTGTCAATCGTTGTAGTCTCAATTCCAATACAGCCTTCGCTTGTATTTCACTCATGCCAAATTGAGACATCAACCCTACTCTTGCCTCTTCAGGATTTGTAGCATTCCTGATTAATTTAATTACTTCATCCAAATGATCTAATGCAATCAAATAACCTTGAAGAATATGTGCTTTCTTCTCAGCTTCTTTCAATTGGAATTGTGCTCTTCTTTGTACAACTTCATGTCTGAATTCAATGAAAGATGAAATAAGATCTTTCAAGTTGAGTATGCGTGGTCTTCCTTTTACAATGGCAACATTGTTGATGCCATAAGAAGTTTGAAGATCAGTATACTTGTAGAGTTGGTTGACAATTACATTAGCAACAGCATCTTTTCTCAAATCAATTACAATACGTGTACCATCGTTTTCAGAAGATTCATTGTTGACATGTGTAATGCCATCTAATACTTTATCATTCACCAACTGACCAACGCGTTCTGTTAGCACATCTCGGCTCACTTGGTAAGGAACTTCAGTGATGATGATCTGTTCTCTTCCGTTTGGTTTGGTTTCAATACTCACTTTACCTCTCAACACAACCCTTCCTCTACCCGTATGCATAGCAGATTTAACACCTTCCATACCGTAGATGATACCTCCACCTGGAAAATCAGGAGCTTTAACATGTTGCATCAATTCGTCAATCGTGATCTCTCTGTTATCAACGTATGCAATACAACCATCAATTACTTCTGAAAGATTATGCGGCAACATGTTGGTTGCCATACCCACTGCAATACCACTACTGCCATTGATCAAGAGATGTGGGATTTTGGTTGGAAGGACTGTCGGCTCTTCTAATGAATCATCGAAGTTGAATTGAAAATCGACTGTCTCCTTGTCAATATCCTCCATCATGAAGCCAGCCAATCGCTGAAGCCTTGCTTCTGTATAACGCATGGCAGCCGGACCTTCACCATCTGGAGAACCAAAGTTTCCTTGTTTGTCAATTGTTGGATAACGCGTGTTCCACTCTTGAGCCATTCTCACCAGGGCGTCATAAACGGCAGTATCACCGTGAGGATGGTATTTACCCAATACCTCACCCACAATTCTCGCACACTTACGGGTTGGCTTATTGTAGTCCATACCCAGTTCATTCATCGCAAATAAAATTCTGCGGTGTACTGGTTTTAATCCATCTCTCACATCAGGCAATGCTCTACCAACGATTACACTCATTGAGTAATCGATGTAGGCAGCCTTCATTTGCTCCTCAATATTGATGGGAATGATACGGTTGGTATCATTGGTCTGTTCTGGTAGTTGTTGTTCGTCCATTTTTTATAGAAAAAAAGAGGCTTTTTGAATAGAATTTACTGTCAACAAATTTACTCTTTTTTGACCGCATTCTAATCAAGAGATAGACTAAGTTTTATCCACTTTTTTCCTAAAAAAAAGTCGTTGAAACCCCTGATTCTACTGGGTAAAATAAGGGTATGTGCATAAAGTAGGAAATTCTGAATAGAGCAGTTTGTTTTAGATTTTTTCTCCTGCCATTTCCATGACAATTTTCCACTCTTCTTCTAGTACTGGTTGAACAGATAAACGGCCTAATCTGATCAGTGCCATGTTGGCTAAAGACTTGTTAGATTTGATATCGGCTAAGGTAACTGGACGCTTTAATTTTTTGTGTGGCTTGAAGTCGACTGCCAACCAGGCTGTCTCATCCGTTGTGGGATCTTGGTAGGATTCTTTGATGACTTTTGCAATCCCTACAATGGCTAATCCTTCGTTGCTGTGGTAGAAAAATGCCAGGTCTCCTTTCTTCATCGACCTCAAATTGTTTCTTGCAGCATAATTTCTCACACCATCCCAAAATGTGGATCCATCTTTTTCAAACTGTTCCCATGAGTATTTAAATGGTTCAGATTTGATTAACCAATAAGCCATATGTTGAAATTTTAATATCCGCTAGCTAAAACATCAGCAAGGTGTAGGCACTGAATAGGCATTTGTTTTTTTTCCATTACACCGTTGATGTGCATCAAACAACTTAGGTCGGTTGAGATTAAAATCGAAGCCTTGGTATCCATTACATGTTGAGCTTTTTGCTCACCCATTGCGGTGGATATACCTTCAAATTTTACTGCAAAAGTCCCGCCAAAACCACAACAGGTCTCATTTTCCTGTAAAGGAACCAAATTCAGGCCTTTTACGTGTTTCAATAAAGTACGAGGTTCTTCTTTGATCTTACATTCTCTTAATGCAGCACAGGAATCGTGATAAGTAGCTGTGGCAGTTAAGCTTGCACCTAAATCAACGATTTTAAGTACGTTAACCAGAAAATCACTTAGTTCGTATACTTTACCCTTGATGTCTTTGGTTGCATTGTGATGAGAGGTATTACCAAAGACCTTTTCATAATAGTTGTTTACAAATCCAGTACAGGATGCACTTGGGACAACTACATATTCAGCCTGTTCAAAATCCTTAATGAATTTGCTGCAAACTTCTCTGGATTCACCCCAGTAACCTGCGTTGAAAGCAGGTTGACCACAACAAGTTTGATCGGGATTATAGATGACGTTACATCCTGCTTTTTCAAGGACTTTTATGGTGTTGAATCCTGCTGTAGGATACAACTGGTCTACAAAGCAAGGTATGAAAACGTGTACATCCATTTATTTGGTAACACCAAGTCTAGCAAGGTATTTGTCGACAACGAAACCTTTATCTGTTCTAGGATACTTGTCCTTCAACATCTTATAAAGTTCTATTGCTTGATCATTTTTCCCTGAAATCTCAGACAACAAGGCTCCTCTAAACAAATATTCAGAAGATATGGCTTGGTCATCTGCAAATAAAGTACCTGCCTTTCTATAGTGCTCAATGGCTACGTCATTCTTTTTTAATTCAGCATAAGCATCTCCTAACATACCTTCAACCTTGGCTTCAATTTGTTTAGCACCTCCAGCATTGAAAGCAGTAAGTTGGTCGATTGCTTTTTGGAATTCACCCAATTGTAAATGTGATTCACCTGCGTACAAATGAGCAAGATTTGCTGCTTGTGTTCCACTGTGCTTATCAATAATTTTCAGAAAACCAGGAGTTCCTGCAGTACCATTTAGTGCTAGAGCAAAAGAATCTTTCCTGAATAAATTTTCAGCAGCAAAAATGTCTTCATTAGCCTTTATTTCTTTAGGTTGTTGAACGAAATTGCCATAAGCCCAGTAGCCACCTACAGCGACTAAAACTGCTGCAATTCCGATAGCCAATTTCTTACCGTAGGCATTCCAAAATCCTAGGGCTTTATCTACTGCTTCTTGATCTGCGTTTTCTATATTTCTGTCTGACATGAACTTTTATTTGAATTAGTCAACTATAAATGGATAATCTTCTTGTTTGTATACATCTTTCAACAACTCATCATCACTTGGCCATGGGCTCTCTTCAGCAAAACGAACTGATTC
>JBDLUR010000108.1:0-3405 GCA_039805205.1 Bacteroidota bacterium | reverse complement strand
AAAAAGGCACCTACGAAAAGGGCGAAAGACCTAAATCAGGTACCTATAAGATTAGTTCAACTGAATCCAGAAATGAATTGAATATTGAGATGAACTGGGTGACCCTGGAAAACCAGGCTTTTTCTTTTACCTACAGTTTAGTGGCCGATGGAACATTTCAATCTTTAACAGAAGATCAAATCGCAGAAAAAGGTAAAGTCATTTTTATTGACAGTATCAGTTTAGAAATTCAGTTTCTGCTGCAAAACGAACAAACGCTTACCGTATTGCATGAAATCATGCCTAATGGTTATTTGAAGGTTACGGAAAACGGTCAACGTGAAGACGGAACCAATTATAAAAACATTTCACTCTATCACAAACAGATGAGTGTGCTTCCTTATTCGACTTCGGTATCTGGCGCTGTTATTAAGCCTACTGAAGAAGGAATGATCAGACATAAATCCCTGACGGCAATGGAAGAGCAAACCAATATGCAACTTTCACAAATCAGGCAGCAAATTGAATTACTGGCTTTACAAGCACAGGAAATACAAAGAAGAAAAGATTTATCTGTTTTGATTTATAGTGCTAAGCTCAGTTTTACTCCAGTAATTGGTCAGGTTTATCACCTGTATGAAAAGAAAAATGGTGATCATTTTCTTTCCTTAGTTAGCCCGAAAGAATGGGGAAACAACGGCCCATTCAAGAAATCAGTAGCAACAGTCAAACTGCTTGCTGACCACACTTGGATGGAGGTAAACTAAAATCATTTTTTAAACTGTACCCCAATTCCAATTAATGATTTGAATTGAAGTGAAGGTGAATTACCATTAAGTCCAAACAATCTGGCATCATCATCATAAATCATATCAACACCCCAAGTAATGTTGAATAGTTTGGAAAGTTTTACGGTCAATAGATTTGTCATAAAGAGGTCAACATTCTCTGGCTTGTTCCTATAATTTGAAAACAAATCCAACCTCGACTTTAATGTTACATTAGGAGCAATTTCTTTCATAAAGTTTAGATTTGCAAATGCACCGATTTCAAACACACTATTTTCACCTGGCTTAACACCATATAAGCCTCTTGAAGAAAGTAATGGATCAGTCACAAAGACCCATCTACCCGTGAGAGGAGATAAAAATATAGAGGAAGATGAAGTTGGTTTATAGTCAATACCAAAACTCTGTAAAACGTATCCAGGCGACATAAAATTAGAAGTAAAGTTTTTTATACCGCCATCATAGGTATACCCTTTAAAAAATTGAGACCTTAAATTGAATAGTGCAGCCAGACTAAACTTGTTATTTAAGGAATATCCATATTTCGAGACAAGATCAAAGCGGTCATCATTTTTTCTACTTCCCAAACTAGTTGAATTAACATACCCCAAGAGGAATTCAAAACTATTGTCCCAACTATGTTTCGCCTTTTTATAATTAGCATAGGTATTTAGAACAGAGCTTACAGAGAGAGAAAATTTATCACCTCCAGCCGACCAGTTACTCAATGATGCTTGTGAAAAATTAAGGCTATACATCAACCCTTTCTTCCATGTTTTAGAGGAAGTATCCGCGACCAATTTTTTGTTTGTTTTTATTGATTCCTCCTGCAACGTTTTTATCGAAATATCTTGTCCTATTGCATTGTAGACAGTTATAGTTTGCAAAAACAGAATAAATAAAACCATATTTCTCATGAGCATATCTTATTGATTTTACTGTTCAGCAATTTAAAAATTGTAAAATAAAAAAGGCCCTTTAAAGGGCCTTTTTGTATAGAATAATAATTCTTATTTCACTTCTTCAAATTCAGCATCAGTAACGTTTTCTGCACCTGCTTGTTGTCCACCTGCACCTGGCTGTTGAGCCTCAGCACCTGGAGCACCTTGAGAAGCATTGTACATATCCTGACTAGCAGCCATCCATGCATCATTCAACTCTTTGGTAGCAGCTTCAATAGCAGCCAAGTCTTGTGTCTTGTGTACTTCTTTCAGCTTGTTCAATGCAGCATCGATTACTGATTTTTTCTCTGCTGGAATTTTTTCACCAAACTCAGTAAGTTGTTTTTCAGTTTGGAAAATGAGTGCATCTGCAGCATTGATTTTTTCAACACGTTCACGCTCTGCTTTGTCCGTTGCTTCATTGGCTTTTGCTTCAGCCTTCATTTTTTCAATCTCCTCTTTTGTCAAACCACTACCAGCTTCAATTCTAATTTTTTGCTCTTTACCTGTTCCTTTATCCTTTGCACTTACATTAAGCAAACCATTAGCATCGATATCAAAAGTCACCTCAATTTGAGGCACACCACGTGGAGCTGGAGGAATATTATCCAAGTTGAAAATACCCAAGGTCTTATTCTGATTAGCCATTGGTCTTTCACCCTGCAATACATGAATCTGAACACCAGGTTGATTATCTGCAGCGGTAGAGAAGGTTTCAGACTTCTTCGTTGGTATTGTGGTATTTGATGGAATCAATACAGTCATCACACCACCCAAAGTTTCAATTCCCAATCCTAGAGGTGTAACGTCTAGCAACAATACATCTTTTACTTCTCCAGTCAATACCGCACCCTGTACACCTGCGCCAATTGCAACTGCTTCATCTGGGTTTACACTCTTATTAGGTTTCTTACCAAAGAACTTCTCAACAATCTCCTGCACTTTTGGAATTCTAGTAGAACCCCCTACAAGAATAACTTCATCTACTTCAGAAGCAT
Source organism: Bacteroidota bacterium (assembly GCA_039805205.1). GTDB lineage: Bacteria > Bacteroidota > Bacteroidia > Chitinophagales > Chitinophagaceae > Pollutibacter. Next base: position 699 of record JBDLUR010000108.1, on the reverse strand, counting down.
TCATGCCAGCATCTTTCAATGCCTGTACACAAGGTTTCAGACAACGCTCAAACAAGTTATCAGCGATTTGCTCAAACTTGGCACGGGTCAATTTCTTTACCAAGTGCTTTGGAACACCATCAATTGCAGTTACATATGGCAAGTTGATTTCTGTCTCACTTGATGATGACAACTCAATCTTTGCCTTCTCTGCAGCTTCTTTAAGACGTTGTAAAGCCATTGGATCTTTTCTAAGATCAACGTTTTCATCTTTCTGGAATTCTTCAGCTAACCAGTCCATAATCACTTTATCAAAATCATCACCACCTAAGTGAGTGTCACCGTTGGTTGATTTAACTTCAAAAACACCATCGCCCAATTCCAAAACTGAAATATCGAAGGTACCACCTCCAAGATCGAATACTGCAATTTTACTATCCTGGTTCTTCTTATCAAGACCATAAGCCAATGCTGCTGCTGTAGGCTCGTTAATGATTCTTCTTACATTTAAACCTGCAATTTCACCAGCTTCTTTTGTAGCCTGACGCTGAGCATCGTTGAAATAAGCAGGAACTGTAACCACTGCCTCATTCACCTCATGTCCAAGATAATCTTCTGCAATTTTCTTCATCTTCTGAAGTACCATCGCACTGATTTCTTGTGGTGTGTATAAACGACCATCAATATCAATTCTAACCGTGTTGTTGTCGCCTTTTGCAA
>JBDLUR010000107.1:0-5749 GCA_039805205.1 Bacteroidota bacterium | reverse complement strand
AATTTCAATTTCATAAGTAATTGATTATTAGTTTATTTATTGTAAAGACTGAAGTAATTGTTTAGATTTATTTTTAAACTCAAGTTCTTCCTTGGTTTTCGTTGGTAGTTTCATTTGGGCTTCTAGAACTTCAATAGCCTGACTTGGCATATTGGTTTTTTTGAGCAAAAAAGCCAGATCATAGTTATTGGCTAAGAAACCCGGATTCAATTTACGCGCTTTTTGGTGAAGTTCTAGCGCTTGTTCCCGAGATGCTGGTGGTAATCCACCAAAAATAACTTTCATGGCTGCTTTTACAGCTGGGTTAAGACTACTTACCTCCTCATTCCATTTGGCCAGGGTATAAAGCGATTTTACATGGTTGGGGTCTTTGGTAAGTGCATCATCAAGTAGTGTTTTAATCTCCTTTGTGTATTGTGCTTTTTCTTTAACCGGACTCACCTCTATTAATTTTCCAAGGTATACAGTTTTCAGATAGAGGTAGTCGGCTTGCGTAGAGTCGATCGCCTTAGCCAAGAGTAAAAAATCTTTAGCCTTGTTGAGTTGAACTTTTTTTGTTGCATCGTCTTTTGCTTCCTCTAATCCTGAGCAATAAATTTCAACCAACCGGATTAAGATGGCCATTTGATGGGGGTTGGATCTCATTGATTCTTCGTATTTTAGAATAGCTTGAGAGGTATTGTATTGTCGTTCAAAAGCTTTGGCCTCCTCAAACAAAGCATTGGTTTGTCCATTTGCAACAAAACAGCATAACGTTAAAAATAACCCAATGCATTTTTTCATTTGATTTGTTTTTGCTTCCTCACTCCTACTTCACCTTGAAAGCCATTTATGGGTGCATTTAGTTTGATGATGCTAATGTCAATTATTTTGATGTTGGATGAAAGTAAAGCAATTGATGAAATGATCCTTTCAATCAATACTTCCAACAAGTCCTCTGTTACTTGAAATTCCTTTTTAAGTAAGGCAAATACTTGAGCATAGTCTAAAGTATCGGACAAAGATTGCACCGAAATGCCAGGGTCAAGATCAATTTGAATATTGATCTTGAAAAGTGTTCCCACTTTTTTTTCGAGTGGGTGAACTCCATGAAGTCCGAATAAAACAACGTCTTTTAAAAGAATCTGCATATTAACTATCCAAAAAACAGATAGGCAACAAAGATAGCGGTAATGATGCCAACCAAATCAGCTAAAAGCATACTAGGAATAGCATAACGCGTGTTTTTTATACCGACCGACCCAAAATATACTGCGATCACATAAAAGGTAGTGTCACTGCTCCCTTGGAATACTGCTGATAATCGCCCTGCAAATGAATCTGCCCCATAAGTATTCATCGTATCAATCATCATGGCTCTGGCTCCACTTCCACTTAATGGTTTCATCAGTGCAGTGGGTAAAGCAGCTACAAATTGGGTATCAATGCCCATAGCTGTGAAAACAGATTTCATCCCTGTTATCAACAACTCAAAAGCACCAGAACTTCTCAAAACACTAATGGCTACCAACATCGCCACTAAATAGGGAATTATTTTAATAGCGATATCAAAACCACCTTTGGCTCCTTCTACAAAGGATTCAAAGACATTCACCTTTTTATAAATGCCTCCAGTAAGAAACAGCAAGAAAATCAATAAGATGAGACCATTACTCACGACTGTTGAAAAAGTTTCAATTTCAACTTGGTTGAGGAAAATTTTTAGATAAGCGATCAGTAAACCAATGAGGGCTGAAATTCCCAAGATCCAGGCAAGTACAACCGGTTGAAACAGGTTTATTTTTTGGCGGAAAGAAACTATAAACAAAGCTGCCATAGTCGCCGCAAAAGTTGCAATCATGCAAGGAATAAAGATATCCGTTGGGTTAGCAGCTGGAGGATTTACGGCGGCTCTCATAGCAATGATACTGATTGGGATAAGGGTAAGTCCTGATGCATGTAACACCAAAAACATCAATTGGGCATTACTTGCTTTCTCTTTATCAGGATTGATGGACTGTAAGCTTTCCATGGCTTTCAAACCAAAAGGAGTAGCAGCATTATCGAGTCCCAATAAATTGGCTGAGAAATTCATCATCATATGTCCGTAAGCAGGATGTTTAGCAGGTAGTTCTGGAAATAGTCGGCTAAAAAACGGAGCAACTATTCTGGAAAGAAAACGAATAGCCCCTGCCTTCTCTCCTATGTTCATGAAACCCAAGAAAAGAGTCATGATGCCTATGAGCTTAAAAGATATGTCAACACTATCAGATGCAGACTTAAAAATACCATCTGTAACTGCCTTCATGATTAGTGGATCTCCTGTAATGATCCACTTGACAAATGCTATGGCAAAAGCGATGATGAAAAAGAAAAACCAAATATAATTCAATGCCATAAGGTTGTTTTTTAATCAAAAGCGACAATTCGCAGCATATCGTTTCATTCATAGTATCTTTGCCACGCAAAAAATTAAATTATGGCATTACAAGCTGGAATTGTCGGGTTACCAAATGTAGGAAAATCAACTTTATTTAACGCATTAAGCAGTGCAAAAGCACAGGCTGCCAATTTTCCTTTCTGTACCATTGAGCCTAACATTGGTGTAATAACTGTACCTGATGAGAGACTAGTGGCTTTGGAGAAAATTGTAAAACCACAGAAGGTTGTTCCTACAACTGTTGAAATTGTAGATATCGCTGGTTTGGTAAAAGGAGCTAGTAAAGGTGAAGGATTGGGAAATCAATTTTTGGGGAATATTAGAAATACAGATGCCATCATACACGTATTGCGTTGTTTTGAGGATGATAATGTTATTCACGTTGATGGTTCAGTGAATCCTATTCGTGATAAAGAAGTTATCGATACTGAGCTTCAGTTAAAAGATCTTGATAGCGTTGAAAAGAAGATGTCTAGGTTGGAAAAAATGGTGAAGACAGGTGACAGAGATGTTGTGAGAGGAATGGAGATTTTGAAAGCCTTGAAAGCCCATTTAGAGCAAGGTAAAAATGCAAGGGCCTTTGAAATAAGTCAGGATGAAAAAGAAAAGTTCATATACGACATGTTCTTGCTAACCATCAAGCCTGTCATTTATGTATGTAATGTAGATGAGAAAAGTGTAGTGAGTGGTAACAAGCATACAGAGATTGTGAAAGAGGCCATCAAAAATGAACAAGCTGAGATTCTTTTGGTCAGTGCAGCAATTGAAAGTGATATTGCTGTGATGGAAAGTTATGACGACCGACAAATGTTCTTAGAGGATATGGGATTAAGTGAGAGCGGTGTAGTAAGGTTGATTAAATCTACTTACAAGCTTTTAAATCTTGCTACTTACTTCACAGCTGGTGTTCAGGAAGTTAGGGCCTGGACAATTACCAAAGGTATGTCAGCTCCTCAGGCTGCAGGTGTAATTCATACAGACTTTGAAAAAGGATTCATCAGAGCTGAGGTGATTCGATATGATGATTTTATTTCACTAGGTTCTGAAAATGCATGTAAAGAAGCTGGTAAAATGGCTGTTCAAGGAAAAGAATACATCGTTCAAGATGGAGATATCATGCATTTTAGATTTGCAGTCTAATCATTCTCTATAGAGAAAGAGAACTTAGTTTAAATAGTTCGCATAAAAAAAGAGACCGATAATTCGGTCTCTTTTTTGTATCAATATTCTATAACTATTACTGTGGAAGTAATACTTGATCAATTTTATGATACACACCATTGATGGCATGTCTATCAGTAGCTGTGATATTAGAATAGGTTGGGTTTCCGGCTCCTTTAACACCTCCTCCAGGAGAAGCGTTGAATGTTAAAGTTGGAGCTCCTGGTAGAGAGGCAGACAACAATGATGGTACTGGAGTTGCAACAGTTGGTAAGTTGGCAGCAAATGCCCTAGCCAAAACAAGATGGTAGGCAACAATACCTCTAACAGTTGCTTGTGGCAACAAAGCAAGCGATGATGGACTTGCTGGCAATCCTAAGAAAGTGAGCAAGTTTATAAACGCTTGATTGGTTGGTGCCATTACTGTAAAGTTAGCCAATGGATTTGCCAAGAAATCTGAGAATTTAGAACCGGCAGGTACTCCGGCGTCTGCAGCTGTAATTGCTGCTACTAAATAACTCATATCAGCATCTCTTGCAATTGTATCCAACAATACTCTAGATGGTGGGTTGAGCATTGCAAATGTTACGTGAATTGTACCATTTGCTGCAGCTACATCCGGTGTAACTACTGGAATGTTATTTACAAAAACATTAGAACCTCTCTTTGATGGAAAGTTGCTAAACCTTACCAATGGATTTGTATTTGGTGAAGGGAATACAAAAGCAGTCGGCATTTGTACGTTAGGGAATGTTGTAGGAATTGCAGAAGAAGTTAAACTCCTTCCTGGTACTACATGGTACTGAACAATACTCGCAACAGTTGCTGCAGGTAAAGCATTAATTAAACCTAGTGAAATGCCAGAACGTGTGAATGCGGCATCATCTGGTGCAAACACAGTGAAAACACTGTTTTTATCAGATACGGCAGGCATTAAACCCGCTTTAGTTACTGCTGCTTTTAAGATAGAAAAGCTAGCATTGGTATTCAAAACTTCACCAATTGTACTTCCAGATCCTTGTGGATAATTGATTGGTGTAGCCTCTGGTACATTTTCGTTTTTAGTACAAGATGCAGAAACCAATATCACTAAGCTCAATACTGGTAACCAGTTCTTAATTATGTTCAATTTTATTTTCATACTTATGATTTTTTAGTTTGATGTTGTGTCGACTTCGATTAGAAAATATTGTAACCGAAAGAAACATAATACAAACCACCTATTGATGGGTTAGCCAAAGCTGTGATATAATATTGGTTCAACATGTTGTTAGCACCAACTCTTACAACAGAATTGATTTTTGGAAGTTTGTAACTGATCTGACCATCAAGTACTCTGTATGATGGAACAACTCCATTTGCCAAATCACTTTGGTAATCGAACTCAGATTGGAAACGATAAACAAAGTTGAATCCAACTCTTTTGCTCTTTCCTATACCATTGTTACCAAAAGATACGTTACCACGTAATTTTGGAGCGTTGAAATAGGTAATAAAACCTTGCTCAACATCACCCAATTTGTCAGATGACAAATTACCGGTAGCATAGAAACCTCCGTTGAATCTGTATTCAGCAGAAACACCCCAACCGCTAGTCTTAACTTGACTTGGGTTGTTGATTGGAATTGAAAGTATTCTTCTCTTTGATGGAACTAAGATATCAGCTGGGCTAGGAGCATTAGTAATAGATTGTGCAACAATTACTCTTGTGATGAAATCTTGATAATTTCCAAGATAGTAATATGCGTCAATCAACAACCTTGATTTTAAAAGCAAACCTCTGTAACCTACTTCATATGAAGTAACTGCCTCAGGTTTGAAATCAGTGAACTCTTGTACTTTCAACTGACCTTGACCTAATGCGGCAACGTTGTAAACAGGGTTTCCAACAATGTTATATCCTTCTTTCATTGAAGGTACACCACCAATTAAGATAGCACCACCTGCTGCAAGGTTGATATATTGTTGCTGAGTTGAAGGGAAACGGTAGGCAGTTTGGTAAGAGAACCTTAGGTGGTTGTTCTTAGCAATGCGTAGAGTTGCAGATGCTCTAGGTGTGAAACGACCTTTGAAGTTCTCGTTTTTATCATAACGACCAGAAACAGTGAACTTAACTAGGTCATTTGCAAAACCTTTTGCAACCTGAAGGTATCCACCAAATTCATTGAT
>JBDLUR010000106.1:0-4897 GCA_039805205.1 Bacteroidota bacterium | reverse complement strand
TTTGAACTGCTCCCAACCGCTCCATGGCTATCCTGGATCGCCTGTTGTTGATACCTACATAAAACTCAACCCGATCAACAAATTGAAAAGCATAGTCCAGCATCAATCGTTTGGTGGCCGGGTTATACCCCTTACCCCAATAGGAACGGCCAAAAAAGGTATAACCAATTTGGACCACCCCTGCTGATGCATCAAAATCCAAAAATCGGGTACACCCTAAAGGCTCACCGGTTTGGGCATGCACTACAAGGAATGCTCCCTTTGAAGCTATAGCCCCTTGAAAATAGGTCTCAAAGTCTGCCTGCCGATACCTGTTGGGATTGGGATGCTGCTCCCATACCAAAGGGTCGGATGCCAGTGTGTATAGCCGCTCAAAGTCAGTAACTTGAAGCGGTTGAAGGATGACCAAGTCGTTACGAAGGTGATGAGGTTGAAGATCAAAATCCATAATCTGCCATTGATCAATATTAGTTATCTGAAATTAATCCATATTGGCATAGGTATATAGATTTTTGTATGTACCGGTTCAATTATGTACCACTATTCCGGGTGAAAAGTGTACCAGTGATTGCTTCATAAATGTAGATAGAATTGGTTAAAATATGCTTGGATATTTATGCCTTAAAAAACCTGATTAACAGAGAGATGGGCGATAGCCCATTCCGTTGTTTCTTTTTTGGTTCTTTTTTCTTTTAGCGGTTATTTTAATTTTTCCAAGTGGCCTCCTTTTTTTAAAATTTCAGGTAATTTTGTTCCACCAGTAAGAAGCGGAAACAGGCTCTGCAGAGGTGCAACCTGCTAGGAATATTACCGGTTGTCTGGGCATTATTTTTTAGTTTGTTGCATTTTTTTGGTTTCCTTCATCCTGAATGAGTTCCCATTCATATTGATTAAATGTGCTTTGTGTGTCAATCTGTCCAATAGTGCCGCAGTCAATACGGTATCGTTGCCAAAAATATCATTCCATTTATCAAAGGCCAGATTTGACGTGATGATGGTCGATTTTATTCCAGTCCTCAATGAAAGGTGGTTAAAAAGCAATTCTGCACCTGGCTTATCAAAGGAGATATATCCGAACTCATCACAGATTACCAAATCATACTTTTCAAATTTCAATTCCAGACTACGGAGTGTTCTGCTCGAGTGGGATTCACGGATTTGTGTAAGCAACCGAGAAACCGTTGTAAATAAAACGGAGTGACCTGCTTGACAGGCTTTAATGCCCAGGCCTATAGCGATATGTGTTTTACCTGTTCCAGGACTCCCACCCAGAATGACATTCTGCCCGGCATGGATAAAATCCAATGTTTCCAGCTCCGGCAGCTTATTTGCTGCGTCAGCAGGAAGTTCTTTGCGAACGAGATCCTGCAAATGTTTTAGCTGTGGAAAACCGGCATTACGCAACTGCGCCTTCTTCCGGTTAATCATTCTGGTTTCTAATTCTGTTTGTAGCAAGCTTAAAATCAATTGCTCATAGGATATTTGGTCTTTTTGGGCTTTTACCAATACTGACTCCAGATTATTGCGGAAGGTAGGCAACCTAAGCTCCATGCTTATCTGATTGATTTGGTTGAATATATCGTTAGTCATCTTTGTTTTGTTTAATATGATATTAATTGAGTTCCATCATCAGGGTCATCTCCATGAGGTTCTGCATAGATCGGGTTACTATGGGATCCTGCTTGTTACTTTCAGTATGCATGCTGACAGAGGGCTGATTCCCTGCAACAGCCATTACATATTCAGCCGTTATGCCTGAAGGGTATTGCTTAATGAGCTGTTCTACACATTGTATGAGTTTTTGATCAGGGATCTCCTTCAGTTGGCAGTATTGGAGTAGTTCGATAAAACCCCTTGAATCATGCCGGAAGTGATCCATATACATGGATTGCAACCAATCAGGGGCCTGCTTCAGTGCCGAAGAGCCTGCTAACGCACCCGGTTTCTTTTGAAGCGTATTCAGATAATGATTGACATCAATATGCCAACCATAACGCTCGTATGAGCGTACGTGTGTGCATACCACCTTGTTGTTGTCATATACACTCAGTTGATTGGCATATGCCTTGATAAAGACCATTCTACCGCATAGATTATCGGGAACAGAATAGCGGTTGGTACCAAAGCAAACAGTTGCGTATTTATCAACCCGGTAATATTCCCCACTAAAACATTCCATATTACCGGGATAAGGGTAAAGATTCGGTTTTTCCAATTTCAACCTTTCGGCCGGACTCTGCTGACCTTTTATCACAGATCGTTCATTGAGTTCTCCTACCCGGGCTATAAGATATTCCTGGGCCTCCTCAATACTTGAAAAGGAATCCTTAAAAGCAAAAACTTTTCGCCTGATGTATTCCACGCTCCGCTCTACATGACCCTTCTCATTACCTCTATAGGTGTTACAAAAACGCCACTCGAACTGGTACCAACGGCTTAGTTCCAACAAGGCCGCCGTTGGTTGCTTTTCTGTTTTACCAACAAATTGCGACACCGCCACCCGCATGTTATCATAAACAAACTGGTGGAATACGCCGCCCATATGTTCAAAAAAACGGATATGAGACTCCTTAAACCCAAGTGTATCTTGACGCTGGTACAAGATAGAATAGCGGTAATTGCTATAAGCACAGGTAAACACAGATAGATAATAACGCCGGTACTTATCGCCTATATTCAGCTTGACTTCACCCCAATCAAACTCACAAACATCCCCTAATGTGTATTCCTGACGGATAAATGCTTCCTTGCGCCATGCCAGCCTCTTTTGAATGTATTCGCATATCACAGAGTAACTTATACAATGGCCTGATGATAAAATCCGCTCATGGATATCAATCCTTCGCATCTGCTGCTTCTGCCTGCCATCCAACTTCTTGGCCTCATTTTCCTGCAAACATTCATCTATAATTGCAACAATAGCATCCGTAAGCCTGCGTTTTTTACGGCCAGAACTGTTATATGTATGCCCTTTTACAAAATATTGACCCATAGCAGAACCTGGATCAGATATCTCAGATGTTGAACAAGATTTAAACCGCTCATGCTCCTCAATCCTCGCTTTTACAGTATTGCGATGGATATTAAGCTCTCTGGCAATCTTTCTGATACTTAAACCTTCACGGTAATAAAGTATAATGATCCTGTGATTTGTTTCCATTTGCAGCATTTTGAGCCCTTTTGTTTACTAACAAAAGGACGAATTTTAAACTGCAACCACTGGTACACTTTTCAACCGGAATCTGGTACACTTTTCAATCGGTAAATACAAACAGTATAACGGTTTTATTATTTTGCCCTTGCGTCATCTCGCCTCTTGCCAGAATGGTTCACTGGATGTATTAAATGCCAGCGCGCCAGCTCGTCCCATCGCTAAAATAGTCCACCGGACTATTTTTTAACGCTCGGGCGCCTCATTGGGCTCTTCTCGCCCTGCGAGGGGTCGCAAATAAAAAAAGCCGCACGAAATGAATCTGCGGCTTTTGTTTTGCTCCCCTTTTCCTCGAAAGATGCAGCTATAATGCGATGATTGAGTATGTAACTATTAGGAAATTGAAGGGTTAAACTTCGTGTAACTTTGCAATAGGTTAGATTTTATTTAATTTTCAATGCTTTTTTACGCACTTTAATTATTTCATCTATTTGTAATATGGTATCTCTTTTCCAAGAGGAGTTTACTGTAAATAATATTTCCTTTTTACCATTCTTCCCATTTGGAAAAAAATAAACAACCTGACCAGCATCCAAACTAACTCCACTATTAGATTTTGGAACTAAATTTGGATTCATTACTCCTGGAATACTTAAATAGATAGGGAAAAACGAACCGTTATGAAATGTCATTGGAATATTCTGAGCAAAAGCAAGAAATGGTGCAAACACAAGTAATAGGATTGTAATCTTTTTCATATTTGGTTGATAGTTTAAAGTATTGAAGTTAATCAATAAACTCAAAGATGCAACTCCCCTAACTCACTGATAGACAAAGAAAAAGCCATCATTTCTGAAGGCTTGTACAGTACGGCTCCTCAGACTGGACTTGAACCAGTGACTACATGAATGATATTGAATAATCCGGATTTTAATTACTCCATCGATAAAAGAACCTCTTTGATCTGTAATTTTAATGTTGGAATATCATTTACAATAATTTGCCAAATGAGTCTACTATCTATTCCAAAATATTCATGAACAAGCACATGCCTGAGGCCTGTTATTTGTCGCCATTGAATTTCACTAAACTTTTCCTTTGTCTCCTCACTTATATTATTTGCAGCTTCCCCAATGATTTCTATTTGTTTAACTGATGCAAACCTCATCATGGAATTTTGAAAGAATATATCAAGGTTTGAACCTGCCGTATAGTTTTCAATTTCTTCAATTGATTCCAAGATATGTGCAAGTCGTTACTTATCACCCATCTTACTTTTCATAAATTAGTTTTTTGTCATTGTTGATGAAAGGAAGGATATGCTTGGAAATGGAATTGCTTGAAACCAGATCTATTTTTTTGTGAAGTTTATCTTCAAGATCAATTTTCATTTTGACAAAGCCAAGTCCAATGTGTTTCGTGTAGTCAAGTTCAACCAGGATGTCAACATCGCTGTCGTCAAGTGCATCTTCACGGGAAAATGATCCAAATATAAAAGCCCTCAAAACTGGAGCGTTCCGAAAATAATCTTTAATGGTTTTTATTTCCTCGTTTGAAAGTTTCACTCCCTAAAATTAACCTTTTTTATTAATGAGCGTTTTGACAAATAATATGCAAACATGCTTGAAAACAGGTTGTTAATTTATATGTTTTGTTGAATTGAAGATTCACTTAATGCGAAATAATTACACCTAGATGGTTTTGAAGTAGCTAATTTTATTGCGCAATCGCTTCGAAATAAAAAAG
>JBDLUR010000105.1:0-6264 GCA_039805205.1 Bacteroidota bacterium | reverse complement strand
TGGTAGGACAATCGACAGCTTAAAAAATGTTTATAATTGTGAAAGCATAAATTATGAAAACTGCGATGACAAAAAAAATACAGACTCTTGCTTGACTGTATGTTTTATAAAAAGTACTAATTTTCCATCAGGCAGCAATGTGGACAGTACTGCCGACCAATTAAAAGGTATCGCTTCGACAATAAAGAAATCATTGATAAAGTCACAAACTTATAAATCGGTTTAAATAATATGGGTCAAAAAAGAAAATTTGAATGGCCTAGAAATAAATACTTACTCAGCAGGTATGGAAATATTCAATTCACAATTATAACCTACACAAAAGAATGGTTATTTGTTGGTTTATGTGAGCAATGAAAGTAATTTCACGGTATACTTTGATAATTTACAAGTTGTGCATAAACCAGGACCAATAGTAGAAGAAACGCATTATTATCCGTTTGGGTTGGTCATGAGTGGGATAAGTTCGAAAGCATTGAATAATGCACCTGTGAATAAGAAGAAATTTAATGGTATAGAGCATACAACTGAGTTTGATTTAAATACTTACGATGCATTTTTTAGAAATGTAGACCCACAAATAGGAAGATGGTGGCAAATAGACCCCAAGCCTAATGAGATACAAAGTCTTTACTCCATGATAGGTAATGATCCAATAAGATTTGCTGATCCATTAGGAGACACTTTAAGATTTACAAGTGCACAAATACAAAATCAAAGTACAGTAAATAATGTTACGGCAGATTTACAAAGAGCTACAGGATTAACATTGTCAATTGATGCTAATGGTAATTTGACCTATGCAACCACAACCAACAGCAAAGGCAGGCAAGAAGCTACTATTTCAAAAGATGCTAATGGTAAGAATACGGGTAGTAAATCTGCACGTAAAGACATGATGAAAGCGCTTAATAGTAGAAAAACTGTAGATGTTTTTGCGCAAAATAATATTGGTTCAAAAGGCGGTGGGTTACAAGTTAATATTGACGCTATACAAGTAAATAAGTTCATTGCAGGAACTTCTTCAGACCTAAATAATTTTACTCAAGGTTTTGGTATGACCTTTCTTCACGAGTTGCAACATACTGATATTTTTGGTGGAAAATCAGACCCCGCTAAGCAAATAGTTAATGGACAGGTGGGCGTTCCGTTTGGAGATATAGGAGGGCCCGAAACCAGAATGAATAAAGTTCGAAGGGAGCTAAATCAGCAAGGAATGAATTTGGGACAACGATTATCCTATGGGCCTTTGCCAATGGGAACATCAGGCATGGTTTATCTGCCTTTTAGCAACCGTTCATTAAATGATATTAATAGTGGAACGATACCTACAAGTATGATGATTAGTTACATGCCATAATAATTCTTTATGAAGATTATTTTGTTTTTATTTTCTCTTATATCTATCAGGGTATATGCGAATGCACAGATTACAGATAGCTCTGTTTCTACAAAGCGGTATGAATCTGCTTATATGTTTATTAGTAATCCTAAGAATTTGAAAAAAGCGGATAAGATCTTCAAAAAGATATCAAAAAAAAATTATCCGCCAAATGTTTTTTATGAACTGTACCCTATATCTCTTATGATGCTTAGCAAGCAAGCCATTAATGAAACAATACGGCCTGATACAATTGCCGAAAGCATGATTGGGGAATTTATTATTCAGTATGATAGAGAAAATTATTTTGAACCAGTCAAATATTTTAGTGAGATTGAATTTAAAGAAAATGATAAGTCTCAGCTTTATGTAGTTTTTTCAAAGCCGAAAGAAGATTATTTACTTGCAGAATTACATATAGATTATTATAACAATAAGCCTTCAAATTATCAATCCTTTTCTACAATTGGTAGTTATTTTAAATTCTTGTTTGTGTTTGACGAAAGTAGTAAAGTCAAGAAGTTTTTTTGCAATAAAGTTCATCAGTAACAGAAAGCCGCAGAGATGCGGCTTTCTTTATTTTAATGAGCTTAAGCCTTACAATTTTTTGCATCCCTGATAACAGCATTAGCAAGGTAAATCAGTTTATCTTTGTTTGTGGTCACTCGGTAAGTTGGATGGACCAATAGATGGTATAAATACTTCTGGACCTTATGCTGTTGATAAAAAAAGCACATGTCAGTAGAAGGTTGGGGTAAGGTCAATTTTAATTGGGCTATTGATGGACCAACTAAAGCTGCATTTTACGGATGCAACACAAGTAGATACCCTGATGGAGATGGAAATAAAGCTTCCTTCACAACAATGCTTTCTGCACAGGCGAATTTTAAAGACGTTTTTGTTTGGGGACAAACTTCTTATCCGTCCATTTACACGAATGCAAGAGAAACCAATACTAAAGTGAGAAGCGGAGATTTTGAAAAGCCAAGTGTTTAAATGGTATAACAAGAAAATATTTCCCCTTCCAAAATTTTACTTCTAAAAAATCTAATCTATCAAAAAGCATTACAGCCAAAATAGCATAAGTTGGTTGGCTATGCTGTCGCGTAAGGTATTCAAAGTGATATGCTTACCATTTATGCATGATATTTTTGAGTACCAGCAAACTGCCCAATCAAGTTTAAAGCCTAGCAATGGTTAACTTAATATTGTTGTTAGCTGTATTTAATAGCCAAGCTGCTTCTATTAATTTGATCAATTGATTTTATAAAATCAAAATTTGTTCAGATGAAAGTTGATTGTCAATGTTTGATGAATGAAATATAAGTTTTACTACAGTGCGGATTTCTGGCATAGTATATGGCAGAAAAAAATCATTTAGAACTTGATCTGGGACACATAATTCTCTTTTAGATAGATAAAAGGGCTATTGTTCCAGTTTTTAGATTCAATTTTAGTTAGGTGTAAATTCCGGACTAAATTGACCCCCTAGTTTCAATCTTTATTTGATTGAAGCAGGAATGTTCATCACCCGCTTCGTGATTTCTAATCAGGTCGATTATGCCTGCTGGAACGTTTTTATCGACTGTCAATTAGGCACATGTTGACCCCCCTGTTAGGCTAAAAAGAACAGATGAAGAGCGATTGACTTTGTACTCTTGCTTCCTTAAAAATCGTAAAGATGGCAGCATAACAATCGCAATGGAACAGCTAAAACGGGGTATTTACAGTTAGACTTATTCTGGCATTACAATTACTACTACTAATTTTTATGTAAACAGCTGGGTATACGAAAATAAGAGCTATAGTGATATCACACTCCAAAATGGTTTGGGCTATGCTACAAAAGCGCTGTTCAGCGGGCATGAAGATGGAAGAATCAGGCCTATATACTCGAACAATACCTTAACTGCTTTTGCCGGAGATTATTTTATCAAAGATCATTTAGGTAATATCCGGTTGGTGCTAACGGATGAGCAACAGGTAAATTATTATCCAGCAACTACATTGGAAGGCACATATAGTTATACGGCTCGTGAAGTAAATAGCCTGGTGTAGTCGGTAACTTAAAATGCAGAGTTTTTGGCAATTAGAAGTGCAGAGTTTTCGGCAACAATAAGTGCAGAAAAATCGGCAACAAGAGTGCAGGATTCAAAAATAGGTTTAGTTTGTTTGTTCTTCAAAAATTGTTTTCCGGTTTTTCAGTCTATAACTTTTTCCGGAGAGGTTAATAACTTCGCATTGGTATAAGAGCCTGTCGAGCAGCGCCGTTGCGAGTACTTCGTCGTTAAGCATCTGAGCCCATTCCGTTGGTTTTTTGTTTGTTGTAATGATAAAGGAAGTTTTTTCATAGATCTGGTTGATAAAATTGAATAGTAGTACCGCCTCCTTTTTTTCAACTGGGAAGAGCATGATGTCATCTATTACGATGAGATGTGCATTCAGGAGGCGTTTGTATTCGGCTTTTGCAGTGGCTGTGATTTCCTTCATTTTTAGTGTGCTGATAAGTGAATCCATGGTCCGGAAGTAAGCCTTATAGCCCTTTATTACTGCCTCATTGCAAAGCCCTGCTGAAAGGAAAGTTTTACCTGTTCCTGATGGTCCCATGAGAATGATATTAAAGATTTGATCCATCCAGTGTAACTCCTGTAACTGTCGCATTCTTGTAATGGAAAGGCCGTTGTTGAAGCTAGGATCATAGGAAGCCAGATCACAATATCTGGGCAGGGTGGCTAGTTTTAGACGTTTATTGATGTCTCTTTGCCTTCGGTATTCCGCTTCAGTTGTTAGGAATCCTAAGGTATAGTCAATGTAACCTAGTGCCCTGGATTCAGCATCGGTAATTAGTTCGTCAATCACTTTGCTTACTCCGGTAATGTTGAACTGCTGGCAATACTGGCGGATCTTTTGTTTTTGTTCCATGGATTGTTTTTATCTGTAGAGGTTTAAAAAATGTCATAATCGTTGATAGAGCTGGTAGCTGGCTGTATGAGCGCTTCCGTGGGTGTTTTGTGGTTAAGTGGATTGAGGTAGACCACAGGAGCTTTTTTATCTTCTTCATGGGCAGTAAGGTGGGCTACCACTGATTTAAAATCAGAGGCTCCCTTGGCATTGATTTCCAGGCAATAATCCAACGCTTGCTCAGCAATAGCCGACTGGCTGCCCTGAACGGTTTGAATCAATAGTAGCAGCTGATCACGAACATAGCGGGGCTTGTCCTGTCGGATAGCAGCAATAAATCGATTTGCAGACTCAGCATTACCAACCATGGAGCAGAACCGGTCTTCTAATTCTTGTATGGCATGGCTTTTCTCACGGCGATGATTGTTATTGATTATCTTTTCTCCACTTCCAGCACGTATCAGGTGCCGGCATAGTTCCTGGTTTTTTAAGTTACAGACCACTAAACAGGTGCCATCCTTTTCTAACAACACCTTGCTCCCACGGCCTTGATAGGTGCCATAAGGAAGGGAATAGAAGTTGCCTTTGTAAGAAAAACTGTTGTCTTTACGAACCGCATACTGAGTTCCTTTAGGTGCTTGCAGAATCAGAGGGGTGTAAGGGTGAAGAAAAGGTTTTTCCACTATCCATTCCTGGAAGGGTCGCTTTTGCGTTGTATTATGCGGTAGTTCATTGGCTGTTCTGGCTAACCATGCCAGTGCTTCCTCATTTAAAGTATCAATATCGGTAAAAGAACGGTTGTACAGAAAGTTCTGTTTTACATACTTAACCACATTCTCTACCTTTCCCTTGCTTTCTGGATCGGATTTACGACAGAAATGTAATTTAAACTTACGCTGGTTGCTGTAGGCCTTGAACTGTTCAGTGAGGATTAGATCTCCTTTATTTTCCTCTACCATAAATACCCTGTCCTGATCGTATACCAGTATGTCGGGCATTCCCTCCATATAGGCAAAAGCATATTCGTGGGCTTCTATGGAGGTGGCAGTAGTGAATGGAGCTTTGGAAAAAAACACGTATTTATAACGGGAGCGGGAAAGGACGAAAGTGAAAAAATACACCTTAACCCTTGACCCCTGCGTATTGCGCATACTGAACTGACCAAAATCGACCTGGGCCTGAGCTCCATAAGGCGTCTCCTGTACCATCTCATACATCCGCAAGCCTTCCGTTTTTACTATTTGGTATTTCTGACGCACCCTGGAAACATAATTGAACACAGTTTTTGTAGATACGCGGGGTAAATCAGGATAATGTTCTTTCAGCCAGTCATGCATCTGAGCCGAAGAAGTATCGGGATACTGCTCCAACTTTATCTTTACAAACGATTCATATCGATCAAGTAAACAATCCTTTTCCGCACTGCGGTGAAGTATCTCTTCATATTGACGGTCATCATCGATTACCAACAAGCGTTTTACTGTGCGCCAGTTAAGTCCCAGGTAATTACTAATGTATGAAATCGAAAAGCCTTCTCTTGTTAATCTGTGTACTTCTTGATAGGTCATAAGTTTAGATAAATACGGGATCAGTGCCATAAAGGGTTGGTTTAACCCACAAAGCTCTGTATTCCTTGTTGCCGATTTATCTGCACTCTTGTTGCCGAAAACTATGTATCAGTTGTTGCCGATTTCTATGTATTCCTGATTGCCGAAAACTGTGTAGTTGTAATTGCCGATTACACACATGCCTGAGGCCTGTTATTTGCCGCCATTGAATTTCACTAAACTTTTCTTTCGTCTCATCACTTATATAATTAGCAACTTCTCCAATAATTTCTATTTGTTTTACCGATGCAAATCTCATCATGGAATTTTGCAAGAACGTATCGAGATTTGAACCTGCTGTATAGTCTTCAAGTTCTTCGATTGATTCCAAGATATGTGCAAGACGTTGTTTATCACCAATCTTACCTTTCATAA
>JBDLUR010000104.1:0-3563 GCA_039805205.1 Bacteroidota bacterium | reverse complement strand
TTTTTATTGTAGAAGATACTGTCAGCTATAACCGTTTGTACACTATCTATGATAACCGGACGTTTATCGAAACTTGCATTTCCTTTTTTTAAGTCGTAGTACCCCGACTTAGTAAGAATTTTGGTTCTGCCATCATTGATGGTGGTGGGGGAGACAAAGTTGGCGACTTCAGTATTTACATTGTAGAGCAATGTATCTGTGGTCATTCTGTATTCAGGATCAACCAACTTCACATTTTTCTGAAAATACACTTCTCTTGTAGTGGCGTAATAAATACCGATCTTACTGGTAAGTACAGATTTTCCATTAACAACCTTTCCTCCATCCAAATAGGTTCCTATTTGTGGATCAACTTGGTATTCTAATGCTTCGGTGCTTAAAACTCCTTTTCCGTCAGTCAGTTTTACTTTATTTTTTAATTGTGCAATCTTAGCATTCCCATCATATTTCATGTATTGAGAATAAGTGTGAACACTATCTTTATCGTTAATATGGATATTGCCAAATGCTTCAACTTGATTGATGAAAACATTTTGAATAGCACTATCACAATAAAATAGCGTATTATTTTGTTTCATCAATACATCACCAACCAAAACATTAAGGTCGCCACCTACATCTTGTTTTATCCTTATATACTTGTTTGCTTTGATTACTTGTACAAATTTTCCTCCTTGAGCTTCAATGGGTATTTGAGCATAAAGGTTGTGTTGTAAGCACAACAACATGAAGAATGAAAGAATTGAAAATTTCTTCGGCATCCTTATTTATTTTCCAGTTGAATCTGGTAATGCTTGCATCAATGGTTCGGTTTTGTCTTTTTTGCCAAATACTGAAACCTGAACATATCTTTTTGGGTGTAATCTTAAATCTTGTAAAAGAATATTTAAGCTATTTGAGGTACTTGTAAGGTTTTTATACAATGCTTCATCTTTGGTCAATTTACCAAGACTTCCTTTGCCTTCGTTGATACCATTTAAAATTTTGTTGAGTTGGGTTGCTGCAGCTTCAAGAGACTGAACGGTAGCTCCAATTTCAGCGCCTGAAAGGTCTCGAGATACTTTGGTTAGATTACCAATGATCATGGTAATTGAATCATTGTTCTTTTTAATGTTGCCAGATATATCGGAAACATTTTCAACTGATTTTGCAATACTGCCTTTTCCAGGAGTAAGCATCTTGTTGATTTGATCGGTGGCAATTGCTAATTCTTTGAGTGTTTTACCAATATTTTGTTTGGCTTCCTCATCAAGTACATTACCAACTCTTTTAACAGTTTCTTCTAAGGCAGCAAGTGTTTTATTGAGATTGTCAATTGTTGGTGCCAATTGATCTTGTATATCTTGTACAAGTCCTTTGGTCTCCATGCTTTTTAGCGTATCACCATCTTTTAAAAATGTTTTTGACTTTCCCATGATCAACTCAATGTGTGAATTACCTAAGGGATTAGTTACTACCTGTGCATAAGTATCAGCAGGAATGTTTATAGCTCTTGTCAGGTGAAAAGCAACTACAATTCCGCTTAAATTAGCATCTGTTTCTTGCATGTCCTCTACACCACCAATTTTTAAACCATTAATCTTGATCACATCGGCCATATTGAGGCCATTTACTTTATTGAAAGCAATATAAAGTGTAGCTTTTTTCTCAATCAGGTTTTTGCCTTTTAGAAAATTAAAACCAAGAATAAGTAGGGTAATGGCAATAGCAGTAAGAGCACCTATTTTTGTTTCGTTTGATACTTTCATTGTAGGAGGTTGTTCTTGGGTTATTTTCCGTCGATGGCGTTTTTATATTTTATAATAGCATTCGCCATTGCACGAGTCATTTCAATTTGTCCGGATTCACTATTCAAATAATCCTCTTCGTCCTTATCGGTGATGAAACCTGTTTCAATTAATACTGCAGGCATATTGGTTGCTTGCAAAACCCAAATGCCCATGTGGTTTCTTTGTAAGACACCAAGGCTTTTTCTACCAATATTCACAAATTCATTTTCGATGAGGGTTCCTAGCTGCACTGAATTTTTGAAAAATTTTTGTGACCACAAACGTGCTTTGATCATAGCCTCGGGACTATTTACATCAGGTACATCCATGATCTCTGCTGATGATTCATATCTTTCATCTGCAATTATTCCCTGAGCCTTTTCATCTGATCGATCCGCTGCCCATATATAGGTTGATGTGCCGTGAGCTGGATTAGGTGAGGTGGAATAGATAGGTACTTTTTTATACAGCTTTTTTCTTTTGCTACCTTTTCCCTTGTAATAGGGTACAGACTTGTAGCCTGTTACCGTCTTTCTTGGAGGTGCTGCATTTACGTGTATACACACAAATAAATCTCCCTTTTCATTATTGGCGATATCCGCCTTCTCTCTAACATGATGGTAAATGTCTGTGGTTCTTGTCATTACGATCCTTGTATCAGGCATTTCATTCCTGAGCAAGGTATCTAAACGCAGAGCAAGTTGAAGGGTGATTTGAGCTTCTGTAGAATAGGCTCCTCTTGCGCCTACATCAGATCCACCATGACCAGCATCTATGATAATGGTTTTTATTTTGGGCGGCTTAGCATTGTTTTGGGCTACAAGATGGTTTTGCAAACCCAAGCAAACGAGCAGTATAATAAAAAGAGGTCTTGTTTTGCTGTGCATGGCCTATTGCTTTATCTGTTTGAAGTTTGACGTATTGTTCACAATATCTTACGCTTAATTTTGTTTAATTTTGCTTGCCACAACTTATGCTGCACGCGAAAAGCAAATTTAGCTTAAAATATCTTTTATTCTTGATTTTGTCTTCAGGGGTACTCTTGATTTTAACATTCCCCAAGGCAGCGGATGCTAGCGTAAAATCAATTGCATTTCAGTCGCTCAAAGTTGACACCACCTTACCAAAATCTGTCAAGGATACGGTCAAACAGATGAAGGTGGATACCATGCAACTTAAAATTTCAAAAGATTCTATCAATGCGCCAGTCGACTATAAAGCAGAGGACTCAATGGTATTGGACATCGATACCAAAAAAATCTTTCTCTATGGTAAAACGGAAGTGAAATTTGAAGATGTCGTTTTGAATGCCCCAAGAATTGAATTTGATCAACAAACACAATTTGTGCTAGCTAAAATGGGAAGGGACAGTGCTGGATTGGTAACAGGTATGGCGAAATTAAAACAGGGTGAAACAGTGACGGTGAGTGATAGCCTTAGTTTCAACTTTAAATCTCAAAAGGGACTTACCTATAGTTCTTTCTTTCAACAGGATGAGTTCTTTAACTATGCTGAAAAGGTCAAAAAGATTGATCAGGAAACCTTTTTCGCAGCAAGAGGAAGATTTACTACCTGTAATCTAGATACTCCTCACTTTGCCTTTAGGTTTGCTAAAGCTAAGTTCATGAACAAGAAATTGGTCGTAACGGGACCAGTTCATCCGGAGTTTGAAGATGTACCTGTACCTCTTTATTTGCCATTTGGAATTTTCCCTATGAAAAAAGGAAGACAATCTGGTATACTTCCTCCTCAGTTTACAGTTACAGAAGACTTTGGAATCGGATTAGAAGGATT
>JBDLUR010000103.1:0-3528 GCA_039805205.1 Bacteroidota bacterium | reverse complement strand
ATTGGATAAAGGTTACCTTTGGTTTGAAAAGGTATTAATGTGTACTAAATACAATAATTATGCTACAGAAGACTTACTATAAAACAAAAGATTATTGCAAAGTAAAGTTCAGTTTTAAGCCTGAATTGGCTGAAACTGTTGAGATTGTGGGTTTGAACAGTGATTGGGAAAATTCCATCATCATGAGCAAGAAAAAAGATGGCTCTTTCAATGCAGAAGTCAATCTACCAAAGGATTCTAAGCACGAATTTAAATACCGCATCGATAGTAAATTGTGGGCAAACGACCCAGAGGCTGATAGTGAAGTGCCTAATTCATTTGGTGGTAGCAATAGTTTAGTGGTTATCTAAACTGTTTAATTTTCAAGGTTTAAGGAGGGTAATACGGTCCTAATGTTTTACATTAGAGGTGGTAATCATTTGCCAATTCATTCACTGACATCAATTATTCAACATTGATTCTGACTGAGCTTCAATCGCCCAACAATGAATTTACTTGGATCGATATCACCGCTCCCACGCTGGATGATTTATCGAAAGTAAGTGAGCGTTATGCGCTTAGTCACCATAATCTGCAAGATTGTCTTGAGCCCGATCATCTTCCAAAATTTGAGGAAGGCGATCCATTCAATTTTATCATTTTGCGTAAAGTGTTGGAAGAGACCAATAAAGGGACTTCCATACATGCGCTGACTACAAAAATTGCAATTTTCTTCGACGCTGATACCATTGTAACAATTCATAGAGTACCACACCCCGACATATTTCCAGTATGTGAACAGTTAATTCAATCTGGGAAGATTTCGTCTATAGGTAGTTTTCTATTGAAAATCATTGCTAGGGTTCAGCACAGTTATTCAAGATTTGCGTCTGAGCTTAATTTACAAATTGAAGAAACCGAGACGAGGTTGTTTATTAAAAAGCAGGCTACAGAGTCTATTGAAAGTCTATTTCTATTGAAGCGTAGGGCTAGTTTGTGTAAAAAATTATTATTGCTAACAGGGGAAGTAGTAAGTGCAGTTCAGCACCGACAAAAAAAATCGAGTGAAGTACAGGATATTAGAGATAGTCAGATCAAGTTGCAATTGTTTTACGATCAGCTCACGGAAGATGCCTTGAATTTGGTATCCATGTATATGTCCATCAGCGCCAACAAGACCAATGACGTGATGAAGGTCCTTACCATCTTTTCAGCCTACTTTTTACCATTAACTTTTATTGTAGGTGTTTATGGTATGAATTTTGAATTCATGCCAGAATTGGAATGGACCTTTGGGTATCCTTTGGTCTTGGGCTTAATGCTTGTCGTTTTCCTTTTGATTTATTTCTGGTTTCGAAGGAAAAAGTGGCTATAATAGTTTAGACTACTTCACTGGTAGATTGAACAAAGCTCCATAATAAGCCATTGAACAGTTAAATACGCCTCTGAAAGCCTTGAAAAATGACATTTTTTTCGGAAATTTGCTATCCCGATTGAAATCATTCAACTTATTATCAACTATATTAAAAAATGAGCAGTAAACCTTCAAGTCTATTTGATAAAGTATGGGACGCCCACGTTGTAAGGAGCATTGCTGATGGCCCAGATGTATTCCTTATCGATCGTCATTTTATACATGAAGTAACCAGTCCGGTTGCCTTTCTAGGACTGAAAAGCAGGGGTTTGGGGGTTATGTTTCCCGATCGCACTTTTGCTACCGCAGACCACAATACTCCTACTATCAATCAACACCTACCTGTTGCTGATCCGCTTTCGGCGAATCAATTGAAAGCCTTAGAGGAAAACAGCCAACATTATGGTATTTCGCATTGGGGCTTGAACAATCCCAAGAATGGTATCGTTCACGTAGTGGGACCTGAAAATGGTATCACGCTTCCTGGTATGACAATCGTTTGTGGTGATTCACATACTTCAACACATGGTGCTTTTGGATGTATCGCATTTGGTATTGGTACTTCCGAAGTTGAGATGGTATTGTCTTCTCAGTGTATTATGCAGCCTAAGCCTAAGAAAATGCGCATCAATGTTAATGGCATCTTGGCTAAAGGTGTTACACCTAAAGATGTTGTGTTGTATATCATTTCGAAACTTACTGCTGCAGGAGCGACTGGTTATTTTGTTGAATATGCTGGTTCTGTTTTTGAAAACATGACTATGGAGGGTAGAATGACTGTGTGCAACATGAGTATTGAGATGGGTGCACGTGGTGGAATGATTGCTCCAGATGAAACAACATTCAATTACATCAAAGGAAGAGAGAAGGCGCCAACTGGTGCTGCATGGGATGAAGCATTGGCTTATTGGAAAACCTTGAAGACTGATGATGGTGTTGTGTTTGATAAAGAATACAATTATGATGCAGCTGATATTGAACCTATGATCACTTACGGTACCAATCCTGGAATGGGTATTGGTATTTCTGAATTGATCCCTTCTGCTGAAGATATTGATGCAGGTAAAGCAAGTTTTGCAAAATCATTGCAGTACATGGGCTTTGCAGAAAAAGAGGGTATGCTTGGTAAGTCAATTGATTATGTGTTTATTGGAAGTTGTACTAATGGCAGAATTGAAGACTTCAGGGCATTTGCATCTATTGTGAAAGGAAGGAAGAAGGCTGATAATGTAACAGCGTGGATTGTTCCAGGTTCACACCAGGTTGAAAAGCAAATTAGAGAAGAAGGTATTTATGATATTTTAGTTGAAGCTGGTTTTGAATTGCGTCAACCAGGATGTTCTGCATGTTTGGCGATGAATGATGATAAAATTCCAGCAGGTAAATATGCAGTAAGTACTTCTAATAGAAATTTTGAAGGTCGTCAGGGCCCTGGTGCAAGAACACTATTGGCTAGTCCACTAGTTGCAGCAGCAGCAGCTGTCACCGGTAAAGTAACAGATCCAAGAACATTGATCGCATAAAGAAAAGAAATGGCATACGATAAGTTTACAGTCTTAAAAAGTACGGCAGTCCCTTTACCAATAGAAAACGTAGATACTGACCAGATTATTCCTGCTCGTTTTTTAAAAGCGACCAAGAGAGAGGGTTTCGGTGATAATCTTTTCCGTGATTGGCGTTACAACAACGACGATTCTCCCAAGCAAGATTTCGTATTGAACAACCCTATCTACAGTGGTAAAATTCTTGTAGGTGGAAAAAACTTCGGAAGTGGTAGTTCTCGTGAGCATGCTGCCTGGGCGATTTACGATTATGGATTTCGTTGTGTGATCTCTAGTTTCTTTGCTGATATTTTCAAGAACAATTCAATGAACATTGGCATTCTTCCTGTTCAAGTGACGGATGCCTTCCTGAATAAAATTTTTCAAGCTATTGAGGCTGATCCTAATGCTTTAATTGAAGTTGATTTGCCTGAGCAAAAAGTAACTATTGTGTCGACTGGTGAGAGTGAATCTTTTGATATCAATGGATACAAGAAGCACAACCTGATGAATGGGTTTGATGATATTGATTATTTACAAGCCATGAAATCAGAGATAATGGATTTCGCCCAAAAAAGTCGCTATTGATCTAGA
>JBDLUR010000102.1:0-3341 GCA_039805205.1 Bacteroidota bacterium | reverse complement strand
CCTTCATGTTTGAAGGTATCATTATAGCGTATCTTTCTTCCTTCTGTAAACACATCATACCCGTCAAGCGTATTCACCCAATGGATATAATGAGGCGATCCTGTATTGAGGGTACTGCTTTCAGTATTGCTTTCTATATGATCGACATCTTTCATTTTCAGTCTCACGAGACCGTTTTCTTGTATAGATGCTTCATGCGGACCATCAGTTGCAATAAAAAGATAGTTGTCTTTGATAATTCCTTTGTCGTGAGCAAATTTCACCAAACATCTTCCGCCATTTCCACACATGCTGCCTTCTTTGCCATCAGCATTGTGGTATTTCATTTTGAAATCATAGCCTTCTGCAGTCTCAAGTAACATCAATCCATCTGCACCGATACCAAATTTTCTGTCACACATCTGTTCAATAGCTACATTAGTAAGCAAATTGTATTTCCCATCTCTATTGTCTAAGATGATAAAATCATTGCCTGTGCCTTGGTATTTATAGAATTGTATCTCCATTTTTGGATAATTAGATTCTTTCAAGTGTGTGTTTAATGAGTTTTTCAATAGCAGTATCCGCATCTGCTGAAAACTTTTTGGCTAAGCGATTGGCAACAATTACACTTAGGGATAATGCTTGGTGTCCTAGTGAAGCTGCTAATCCATAAATAGCTGAAGTCTCCATTTCAAAATTGGTAATTTGATGATTACCGAATCGAAATGCAGTAAGTTGTTCATTTAAATTGGGCATGGACAATCCCATGCGGAGGTTTCTGCCTTGCGGGCCATAGAAACCCGGACAAGTTGCAGTAATTCCTGCCTTACAACCATCAGTAAACTGAGCAAGTAAAAATGCACTAGCACCTTTGATGTAAGGACTAATGTTAGGGTTGAGCTGTACTTGCACTTTGAAATTGCTTAGCAATTCAAGTTCAATTTCAGATTGTTGCATGGGGTAGTAATGCATCAAATTGTCTAACCCTAATCCATAGGTGCTTGCTACAAAACTATCGACATCAATATGCGGCTGAAGTGAACCAGAGGTGCCCACCCTGATGAATTTTAGTTGTTTTTTTTCTGGTTTAACAGTTCTGTTTTGTAAGTCGATGTTGACAATTGCATCCAACTCATTGATGACTATATCAATGTTATCCGGACCGATGCCAGTCGATATAACAGAAACCAATTTATTGCCTATTCTACCAGTATGGGTTATAAATTCTCTATGATGAGATTCATGTAGAATCTGATCGAAATGCTTACTCACTTTTTCAACTCGAAAAGGATCACCCACGGTAATGATGGTATCACCAATTTCTTCAGGTTTAAGATCTAGGTGGTAGATGGCACCCCTTGAATTGATAATAAGCTCTGAAGATTCTATAAGGTTCATGAAAGTAAGTTTAAGCCTAATTCGGAAAATAAGACCAAAATTACTAATTTCGCACCGTGTTAAGGCGCTTGACGTCTTTTCATTTAAGGTCCTGTGGCCGAGTGGCTAGGCAGAGCTCTGCAAAAGCTTCTACAGCGGTTCGAATCCGCTCGGGACCTCCAAGCGAAGGCTAAAACCCCTTCGCTTTTTTTGATATGGTACGGTATTCAAAATGGATAAGCCTCTTTGCATTTCTTTTGCTCTTGGTTGCCTGTTTTATGCCATGGACCTACCATGCGGATGTAGATCAAAATTTTACAGGGTTTTACTCTGAAAAAAACTTATACGGTAAACCTGCAAAATTGCTTTTGGTGCTTGCCGGTCTCACAACCTTCTGCTCATTTATAAAAGTATTGTGGTTAAAAAGAACCGCTTTGCTTGCTGGTGGTCTCAATGTTGCCTATGGAATCAAAAACTTTTTATTGTTCGGTTCCTGTTATCTAGGTTATTGTCCAGAGAAAAAATTCGGCCTTTTTTTAATGCTCTTGGCTACAATTATAATTTTTTTAATGTCTTTCTTCCCTGATGGGGCTGTAAAAAAGAAAGCTGAATAGAATTTAAGAAACATCCTCAACCCATAACTTTTGAGAAATCGGACAATTGGGAATTTATGAGTTACCACCTTTTATTTAAATCATTAATTCCCATTACATTAGTCTTACTGTTAAACTCATGTAGAAAGACAACTCCTGAGTTTGACGGTATTAACTGTACAGGTAATTGTTATATTTTGACAGGTAGAGTTGTTGACACACCATCAAATGCAGGAATACAAGGTGTTGAACTGAAGTTTTTTTATCGACCAACTGGGTATGCTTTGCTCACTAATACAACTCGTTATCTAGGCAAAACTACTACAAACCAAAGGGGAGAGTACAAGTTTAAATTTGATGGTACTGCTTTTAAAGACGATGGTGGTTATTATCGAATTCAAGCCGTTAAAGCTGGCTATTTTTATGGTCATTTGAATCAAAATGACATTAGTTTTGACTTGGACAGTACAGCTTTTAATGTCCCGTTTAATCAGGATTTTGCGCTCTACAGAGCAGCTAAATTAACGGTGAGATTTGTTGCATCAACAGTTACTAATTTTGATTTTTTGACCTTCAGCTATAATTATGGTCCACTTGGAACTGGTATTATTTTCCCAGGAGGACGAAAAATAGATACTACAATCACGTATCAAACCGCAGGTGATATTTCCACATTTGTGCAATGGGAAGCCACTGGAAATAATATAAAAATCCAAAAGAAAGACACCCTTCTTGTCGCCAGCGGCGTAACAGCTCAGTATCAAGTAATTTTATAATAAAGAAAAAGAGGCTAAAACAACTCCCTATTTTTTCACTTCCTTACTCCAGGCGTCTTTCAATGTAACAGTCCTGTTGAACACCAATTTCCCTTCACTGGCATATTTGCTGTCTAAAGTAAAGTATCCTTTTCTGATGAACTGGAACTGTTCTCCAGGCTTAGCCTCCGATAAACTTTGCTCAATTTTAGCATTTTGAATGATCGACAAACTATTTGGATTGAGGTAGGTTTTAAAGTCGCCTTCCTCGCTTGAGGGGTCCTCAACTTGGAACAATCTATCATAAAGTCTTACTTCAGCTTCAAGTGATTTTTCTATTGATATCCAATGCATTGTGCCTTTAACGTTGATGCCGGAGGTGTCGTTTCCGCTCTTGCTTTCTGGGATGTATTCACAATGGACTTCCACTACTTTACCAGCATCATTTTTGACAAAACCGGTACAGGTAACAATGTAGGCGCTCTTCAATCTTACTTTCATTCCAGGAGCAAGTCGGAACCATTTTTTGGCTGGTTCTTCCATGAAGTCTTCTGCTTCGATCCATAACTCACGACCAAAATGGAGGTCGCGGTAGCCACCATTGTCCTCTAATTCAGGATTATTTTCGCCTTGT
>JBDLUR010000101.1:0-3664 GCA_039805205.1 Bacteroidota bacterium | reverse complement strand
CTTATCTCCTTCCATGGCATGGACCTTGTGTTTTTCGTGAGATGCCATGCCCGCAAAGCACTTGTAAAACTCACTTTATGTTGTTTTTCAACCACTTACACTTGATTTATTTGGAAATTAGTGAAATTTCGTGCAATTTTATCTGAAACGCGGCGTTTATCCATAAACCTTATAAACGAATCGTTTTGAGGGATTTATAAACAAAATTAAGACAATCAAGGTCTAATTCTAAAAAAAGACTCACCATGAGAAAAGCAGATCTCATCAATAAGATTGCTGAAAAAACAAATATCCCTAAAGTGGATGTGTTGGTAACCCTCGAAACAATGTTCAAGGAAATCAAATTAACACTTTCCCAAGGTGAAAACATCTACGTCAGGGGTTTTGGATCATTTATTACCAAAAAACGCGCAGCCAAAATAGGCAGGAATATCAAAAGAAATACCGCAGTCCAGATTCCGGCACATTTTATCCCAGCTTTCAAACCTGCAAAAGAATTCATGCAGGAGGTCAAAAAACTTGAAATCGATACAGTAATCCGGGAAGAAGGTGCAGATGAAATGTCATAAACTGAATTCTATTTTTTAAATCATTACCCATGTTGAAAAAACAACAATGGATAGCAGCAGGTGCTGGAGCAGTGTTGCTATTCTCGCTTTTTATTTTTGGAAAATTCACTCCTCCGCATGAAGACCATGAGGATCACGGACAGGCACCTCCTGCAGCCGGACAAACAGCAGCTTTCAACTTTGAAGGCTATATGAGTGAAGTAAAAAAAGAAATCACGCCTAGCCAGTCAGCGTACCTCACTTCACTGGAGGATGCATTGACGCGTGGTGACCTCGTTACACAGCGTAAAGCTAATTTTCAATCCCTTTCCAATTTCTGGAGAGATAGCGTTGGATTATTCATTCCATACATTTATTACCTTTCTGAAAAGGCTAAATTGGAAAATTCTGAAAAATACCTCACCTTTGCGGCCCACTCTATGTTGGAGGAACTGCGGGGGATGAATGATCCGGGGATGAGAACCTGGATGGCTAATTTAGCAAATGACCTTTTCAGCCGTTCCTTGAAATTGAATCAGGCAAATGATTCGAGCATCGTAGGTCTTGGAAGTACTTTCTTTTTTGGTGCATCAGGTGCCCCAATGGAAGGAATTCTCAAAATAAGAGAAGTGGCAGAAAGGGATCCAAACAATGTCTTTGCACAATTTATGCTCGGGTATGGTGGCTTAGTATCCGGACA
Source organism: Bacteroidota bacterium (assembly GCA_039805205.1). GTDB lineage: Bacteria > Bacteroidota > Bacteroidia > Chitinophagales > Chitinophagaceae > Pollutibacter. The sequence goes on along the minus strand of JBDLUR010000101.1, from coordinate 2,416 downwards.
AAATGATAAAGCAATAGAACGTTTCCGCAAGGTAAATGAGATGGATCCCGGTAATGTGGAAGCTATTTTTCTGTTGGCTGAACTTTATGAAAGAACAGGCGACAAAAAACAAGCTTTGGAATGGTACGAAAAGGGTAAAAAAGATGTTTCAAATCCGGAACTTCTGAAAGCCCTTGAGGAGAAGATCAAATCATTGAAATAATATTTAATCACTTTTAAACTTATTGACTATGCCTTGCGGTAAAAAAAGAAAACGTCATAAGATTGCAACTCACAAGCGTAAGAAAAGATTGAGAAAGAATCGTCACAAGAAAGGAAGAAAATAATTTAGTTTATTTCTCTGAAATTTTAGGTAAGCAACCATGCATCTGGATTTAAAAATCCGGGTGCATTGTTTGTTTGTGTACAATTTATATTGTTACGATTGAATAAGGAACTCGTCATACATTCATCACCACAAGGCGTACAGATAGCTTTGCTGGAGGACAGGAAATTGGTTGAATTACACAATGAAAAAATTGATGCCAATTTTGCTGTGGGAGATTTATACCTCGGAAAAGTCAAAAAACTAATCCCGGGTTTAAATGCTGCATTTGTTGATGTAGGGTTTGAAAAGGATGCTTTTCTACACTACACTGACCTGAGTCCGTATGCCAAATCGTTATTGAAATTTACACAACTTTCAATAAACACACCGGTATCCGGACAGCCTGATTTTTCATCATTTACAGTTGAAACTGAGATAGTCAAAACTGGAAAAATCAATGAAGTACTTGGACAAAAACCTAACGTTCTTGTTCAAATATTAAAAGAACCAATTGCTGCAAAAGGTCCCAGACTCAGTTGTGAAATATCACTACCGGGAAGGTTTGTTGTAATTACTCCTTTCAATGACATTGTTGCTGTCTCTCGCAAGATCCATTCCGGTGAAGAAAGAAAGCGGCTTCAAAAAATCATTGAAGCCATTAAGCCTAAAAACTTTGGTGTCATTGTAAGAACAGCTGCAGAGGGTAAGAATACAGCAGAATTGCATGAAGATTTAAACAATCTCTTTGCAAAATGGAAGTCTATCCAACAGAACCTAAGCGGTGCTGTAGCCCCTGCAAAAATTCTCAGTGAACAAACCAAGACCACCAGTATCGTTCGGGATTTATTGAGTGCAGATTTCAATAAAATTGTAGTTAACGATAAGCAACTTTATTTGGATACAAAAGCTTACATACAGAAGATATCTCCAGAAAAAGCTGAGATCGTTTCATTGTATACCGGTTCAGCATCAGTTTTTGACCATACAGGTGTTACAAAACAAGTTAAGGGTGCATTTGGAAAAACTGTCAATCTTCCAAGTGGTGCATACCTGATTATTGAACATACAGAAGCACTGCATGTCATAGACGTAAACAGTGGCTATAAAAGTGTGAGTAACAACCAGGAAGAAAATGCACTTCAAACCAATTTGGAGGCTGCTGAAGAAATTGCCAGGCAGCTCAGATTGAGGGATATCGGGGGTATTATAGTAGTCGATTTTATCGACATGAAGTTACCCGAAAACAAGAAAAAACTTCATGAAGCCATGGAAGGCTTTATGCGAATTGACAGAGCAAAACATGCCGTACTAGCTATTTCAAAATTCGGATTGATGCAAATTACCAGGCAACGCATGAAGCCTGAAGTAAACATCAATACCCAAGAGATGTGTCCTTCTTGTCAAGGTACCGGAAAAATAGCTTCAACACTTGTTCTCGAGGATGAAATAGAAAAGAACATCAGCTACCTCAGCGAACAGAAACACAAATTCCTGAACATTTCAGTTCATCCCATACTCTATGCCTACCTAACCAAAGGCATCGTCTCAAAACGTCGTAAATGGGCCTGGAAATACAAAATGAACATATCGGTAAAAGAAAATACCGGTTACCACCTCACGGAGTTCCATTTTTTTGACAATAACGAAGAAGAGATCAGACTCTAGCTTCAATACTGTTGCATTTACTTTATAGTATATACTAACTATTTATGTATTTCCAGAAATTGGAAATACCTATTCATGTATTACATACATGCATAGTTAAAGCAATATGTCTAGTTATATGATTTACTTGAATACTGGCAATAAAAAAGCCGCTCATTGCTGAGCGGCTTTTTTATGTTGCATTTAAAGAAGATTAGTTCTTCTGAATAGCATATGGATAAGTACCATAATTTGTTCCGTTAGGGAGCTTGTGTGTAAGGTTGATACTGAAACCACCTGTACAAGAGAAGAAAAACCCTCCGGTACCTTCAGCAGTGAAGTTCTCAAAACCAGAACCATAGCTACCATAGGTTTGCTTGGCTACTGTAGCAGCACCAGTTGTTGGATTAATTGTTACTACAACAGGATTAAGACCGGGACCAGCTGCATAAGGAAACATCAGGT
>JBDLUR010000100.1:0-6869 GCA_039805205.1 Bacteroidota bacterium | reverse complement strand
TACCATCAGGGATAAAGAACCTGTTCTTCTCTCTAAGTTTACCAGCTTCATACAATTCGTACTTGAACCAGCCACTTTTGTAAAAATTTGATTTATCAATTTGGAGAAGGGGCTCTTTGATGTTTTTCATTTCGAAAATTGGCAGACCTTCTTTTGTTAAAACATGAAGACTAAATTTCTTTTTATTAACATCAGGTAAAGCAATTACAAGGTTCCCCTCGCTATTGGTGAAGATAAATCCTGAGGGATTGAAAATATCATCCTTAGTGGTATGTTCAATTTTTTGAACTGGTTTTGCAACTTGGTCTACAAACCTGATAATCTTCATTGCTTTTTCAGGATTCACTTTAAACACACTGTCGATTTTTTCTAGAACAACAGAGTCGGCTTTTAATACTTTTTTAATATCAGTGACAATACTTGGATTTGATTTGATGATGCTGTCCACTTGCAAGGGAGATGAGATGAGCTTCTCTGTTTCTTTTACCTCAGGAGTTGATGTGGGTTTGTTTATGGATATTGATTTTCCTTCAGTTGATTTTGACAGTTGTTTTATATCAGGTAGCTTGACTTCAGGTTTTGGTTTCTTGGGTGCTGTGAACATATAGCGACTGCCTGATCGCAAGTAGAATATTCTGTAAAAGTAATTTTCACTATTGGGTTTTTTATAAGCAAAGCCATTGGTGACTGCCGCTGGATCTGGCATGGTAACAATCGATTTGAAACCACTAATGGAATCTTTTGATTGTTGAATAATCAATTGAGCAATGTCGTTATAGGGGTTGATCCAGCCAATAATTATGGCGCCATTACGGACATCTACTGAAAAGTTAGGTAAACTATCTTGTGCACGGGTTGAAACAACCAATGAAAAAAGAAATGAAAAAAGGGCTAATGCAATCTTGGGTCTTTGAAATGGCATCCCAACAAATATAACAAGGTTCAATCAAAAAATGAGTTCGTTGTTTTTCAGCGATCTATTGCCTTGTAATCCACCACTATGTATAAATAGAATGTTTGAATTAGACGGGAGCTTGGTTTTTTTTAACAGGTCATTCAACGCAAAGGCTAATTTTCCTGTGTATACTATGTCTGTTGGTATGCCTGTCTCCCTGTAGAATTCATTCATGTAGCGCAATAAGGTTTCGTCTTTTTTTGCAAACCCACCGAAGTGATATTCATGATTAATTGTGAAAGCTTTGTTTGCATATTCTTCTTCAGTTAAAAGAGCTTTGATTTCTTCTTCAATTGAAAAGTTATTTTTCACAGCTGAAACAAGCAAGAGATGCTGATGTGGCTGGAGGGATGAAAGTAAACCTGCTGCCATTGTACCTGATCCACAAGATGCCAATATGATATCAAATTGACTAGCTTCTTCAAATTCTAGTATCTCTTTCGCGCCCATTGCTCCTAAGCGGCCGTATCCGCCATAAGGCACTATTAGCATATCGGTTTTGTCCTCTTGTTGTAAAACTTCTTGTAGTTGGTCGTATTCAGATCTTGCGACAAATCTCAGGTCCATGCCATACGTTATACAATCTTGAAGGGTGTTTGATAAAGTAGTCGGTGTTTCTCCCCGTACATAACCAGTGACTTTTAGTCCGGCTTGTTGTGCAGCAAAAGCAGTTGCAACTAAATGATTGGAATAAGGACCACCAAAGGTGATTAACTGTTTTCCTTTTTTTAATGCTGCGTCTATGTAATACTTAAGTTTAAACAGCTTATTTCCGGAAACAACAGGATGGATAAGGTCGAGGCGCAATACAGATACCGAAATACCCTGAATATCAGCCTTAGGGTTATTGATTTTCTGTATTAAAATATTATTTAACATGACTGCCGTAAAGTTCGGATTTTGGTGCGTTGTTATTTCAAACTATTTTTGCTTCCTAAATAAAACCTAATGAAACCATCGTTATTGATTCTTGCTGCAGGAATGGCCTCGAGATATGGAGGAATGAAACAGATAGAAGCATTTGGTCCGGATGGTGAAACAATCATGGATTATTCAATTTACGACGCTATCCGTGCAGGTTTCGGGAAAGTGGTATTTGTGATAAGAGAAGAATTTGCAGAACAATTCAAGGCCATATTTGAGCCGAAATTAAAGGGCAAAATAGAGACAGCTTATGTTTATCAGCATTTGGACGCACACCTTGATGGGTATGAGCGTTCGGCTAACAGAACTAAGCCATGGGGGACAGCTCACGCAGTTTTGTGTTCTATGGATGTAATCAAGGAGCCATTTGCTGTAATCAATGCAGATGATTTTTATGGAAGAGATGCTTTTGAAAAAGCATATGGTTTTCTGACCAACGGATGCACTGCAGAACATTTTGCTATTATAGGTTATCAGCTCAAACAAACCTTATCTACTCATGGTACTGTGAACAGAGGGGTTTGTAGCGTGAATGGGTCTGGTAATTTAACGGGGGTCGTTGAGCGTTTGAATATTGCCGAACAAGGTGGGCAAATTCTAGTAGAAGATGGCATGGAGCCAAAACAGCTTACAGAAGATACTATCGTCTCTATGAATTTTTGGTGCTTCCATCCATCTGTATTTGGATATTCTTCAAAGTTGTTCAAAGCGTTTTTACAAGAAAGGGGCACTGAAGAGAAGTCTGAATTTTTTATTCCCTTGGTAGCCGATCGCTTCATGCATGAAAACGCAGGTAAAGTAAAAGTGATTCCAACTTCTGCTATCTGGTTTGGGGTCACTTACAAGGAGGATGCTCCAGCTGTTAGAACAGCAATAGAGACGTTGTTGCAGACGGGTGAATATCCTGCGGGACTCTGGAAATGATTTAATTATGGGTAACAAAAAAAGAGTGGATTAGCTCAACACCACTTTCACCATATAAATGTGGTCTTGTACCTTTTTCGCTTGTTCAGGTTTTGAAATTCCTTTTAATGTAGAGACAGTCTTTACTTTGATGTTCTCTTCTTTGTCACTGTTCTTAATCTCATCAACCAAGGTCTGTATGTATTTTGCTTTTGTAGCAAAGACTACACCACTTGCAGATGCTTGACGCGCATTAAGAATACCAATAATTTCTCCGTTTTTGTTGAAAACCGGACCACCACTGTTACCCGGGTTGGCAGAAATGGTAATTTGAAATGACATGGTATCTCCTTGCAACCCAGATTTCGCACTGAGGTATCCTTCGTTGTAAACTATTTCGTCTTTAGGATATCCCATGGTAAATACGGGCTCTGCTAAGTCGTTTTTAGATTTGCCTAAACCGTATGGAAGTTGTTTGTTTCCCTTGAATTCTTCGTCAGTTATCTTTAAGATAGCAATATCAGTATTAAGGTCTTTCTTTACTATTTCCGCTAGATAGTCTATGCCATCATTGCTTTGCACATAAATTCGGTTGGCACCTTTCAATACGTGTGCACTGGTAACGAGATATCCTTTTTGGTCAATTAAAAAGCTAGTGCCACCAAACTTCACATCTGCGCCTGGTTCGATCTTAGATTTGAAATTTTTAATTTCAGCAGTTTGGTTGCTTGATTGTTTTTCAAGATTGCTCACCTTTCTTCTCAATTCCTCGATGTCTCTGATTGGACGATTAGGGGAGAAGAGCGTAATCATACCACTTATAAATAAAGTGGTAATACCCGCAATGGAGGCTGCAACGGCAACAACTCTGCGGTATTTGTTCCACATATTAATAATGCGGGTGCCAGCTGTTAGTTGTAGTTCTTTGATTTCACCATTCTCTTGTAAGGTATGGTGAGTGTCATATAGATTGGATTTAAATCTTCTTACTTCGCCATAACGCACCATCTCTTCAAAGAAGAAGTGGTACTCAACAACGGCTTGGTCCAATTCAGGATTGTGCTTACGTGCTTCTTCAAAAGCCTGCTTTTCCTGGCTGTCCATTTCCCCCTTGAGATATCTCTCAACAACTTCGGCGATTTGTGATTGGTCCATTTTTACGATTATGCGTTTTTATATTGAGCGAAGAACAGTTTTTTCAACCTTACCAGGCATTTGTATTTCTGGTTCTTGGCATTGTCGGCATTGGTGTATCCAAAAAATCCCGCAATCTCATGCATGTTTTTCCGGTGTACATAAAATGCCTCAATCAGACTTTTACAAGGCTCCCCAATTTTTCCCATGGCAGTCCTCATGGTTTGATACTGCATGGTCAACTTATCATGATCCTCTAAATCCTCTTCAACGGGAACCAATTTGTCAAAGTTCTCAACTTGGGTCTCTATCCTTCTTGCATACTGGAGCTTTTTTAACCATAGCCTCCTGCAAACAGAGTAGAGGTAAGTCCTGATTTGACAAGTCAATTCAAAATCGGTTTGCCTGGCTTTTTCATAAAGGACCATCATAGCCTCCTGAAAAATATCCCTTGCATCATCCTCCGTACCATTGTTACTGATTACAAAATGCTGAATCAATGCATAGTTTTCACTATAAACCGACTCAATCGCACTTTTGTCGTTGTTGCCAATGGCTCTAAAAACCGCTAATTCCTGATCTTGACTTGCCACAATACGCTTATTTAATACCTTTTTAGGCTTTTTTGTAACCCACAAAGCAACAAAAAAAATTCTTTTAAATATCGGGTTACATTCTTTTACTTTGCGTATTAATTAACAATTATTCAATTTTAACATTCAAAAAACCCAAAAGAATGAAAAAGTTTTTCGCAATCTTGGCTATCGTAGCCCTAGCTTCATGTGGTGGTTCTGAAACTGCACCAGCTGCTGACACAACTGCTGTTGAAGCTCCAATGGTAGACACTGCTGCTCCAGTTGTAGATACAACTGCTGTTGCTGCTGATACTACTGCTGCTGCAGCTCCTGCTGAAGCCAAGTAATCTTTTTTTCATATGGCAAGCAATCGTTGAAGTCGTCCCGTTTCCACGGGATGACTTTTTTTATTTTATTGATAATCAACGATTTGTCATATTATCTCCGTTTTCTGCCCCATTAAAGTTACCTTTGCAAAAATAGAATTATGAGTTTTGAAGCGTTAGGTATTGAAGCGTCGTTATTAGAAAGTATTCAATCCCTCGGGTTTACCAACCCAACCCCCATTCAAGAACAAGCCATCCCCATATTATTAAGCGGGACAAAAGATTTTGTCGGCTTAGCACAAACAGGCACTGGTAAGACCGCTGCCTTTGGTTTGCCTCTCTTGCAATTAGTTGATGCCAAAGCCAATCATCCACAGGCATTGGTTGTTTGTCCTACACGTGAACTTTGTATGCAGATTACAAAAGATCTGTATAATTTTTCTTCCAAGAAAAAATCAATTAAAACTGTAGCGGTTTATGGCGGTGCATCCATCGGTGAGCAAATTCGCGACCTTAAGAAAGGCACTCACATTATTGTTGCTACTCCAGGTAGATTAATTGATTTGATTGAGCGAAAAGCTATCAATTTAAACAACATTAGCTATATCGTATTGGATGAAGCAGATGAAATGTTGAACATGGGATTCCGTGAAGACATTGAGTTCATCCTTGGCAATACGCCTAACCGAAATAGTATTTGGTTGTTTAGTGCAACCATGCCTGCTGAGGTACGTCAGGTAAGCAAACGCTTCATGACTACACCTGCAGAGGTTACTATTGGCAAAGTGAATGCTGCCAATGTTAATATCGACCATCAGTTTTATGCTACTTCTGGTGTAAATCGTTACCAAACCTTAAAAAGGATCATCGATTTTAACCCAGGTATCTATGGTATCATTTTTACCAGAACCAAAGCTGATGCCCAAAGTATAACTGAATCTCTCATCAGAGAAGGATATGATATCGAAGCACTCCATGGCGATCTAACTCAGGCGCAGAGAGACAAAGTGATGGCTCGATTCAGGGAAAAAAGTTTGCAGTTGTTAATAGCGACTGACGTAGCTGCTCGTGGTATTGATGTAAAAGACATCACCCATGTAATCAATTATGAATTACCAGATGACCCAGAAGTGTATACCCATAGAAGTGGTAGGACTGGTCGCGCTGGAAAGAGTGGTGTGTGTGTATCTATTGTTACCCAAAGAGAAGTTTACAGATTACGTCAGATTGAAAAGCTAATCAACAATAAGTTTCACAAGATGGATATTCCATCTGGTAAGGACGTTTGTCGCAAGCAATTCTTCCATTTTATTGATAAAATGTTGAATGCTGATATCAGTCATGGTGAATATGAAACCTATGTGCCACTCTTGAAAGAGAAGTTCGCGCATGTTGAAAAAGAAGAAATTCTTACCCGAGTAGCAGCTTTGGAATTTGACAGGTTCCTTCAATATTATGAGAATGCTGCAGATTTGAATGTTAGAGATGATAGAAGAAATGATCGTACAAATGATCGCTCTAGAGATAGGTCTTCTTCTGACAGAAGAGAGGGTGGAAAATCATTCCAACGTGGAGGATCATCTTCAGGTGGAGGAGCCGGCTATAAAAAATTGTTCATCAACTTGGGTACTAAGGATGGCTTCTACAAAGCAAGCTTCCTTCAATTCATTCTTGATATGAGTGATTTGAACAAAGAAGTCTTAGGTAGAATCGATATGAAGGAGATGAATAGTTGGGTTGAAATCGAAGGCGGAGCCGCTAATAAAATGATTCAATCTATAGATGGCAAGAAATTCAAGGGTAGAAAAATTCGCATGAATGACGCTGATAGCGGCGGTCCGAGAAATAGATTCTAATTTTTTTTGAAAAATATTCAAGTTTTCTTATATTCGCATAGATGAACACAAATAGAACCCGTTACTTCTTTTATTTTTATTACTACTTTACCAGTGGTACGGGAACTTCTTGTTGAAAACTAATATAAACAACAAATCAACATAAGGATCCCGGTTAACCACCGGGATTTTTTTTTAAATGGAGGTTATGAGTAAA
>JBDLUR010000099.1:0-2686 GCA_039805205.1 Bacteroidota bacterium | reverse complement strand
CCGCGTCATTCACAAAATAAAGGTCCAAACACGAAGTGCTATTATTCATAGACCCCTGCTGAGAAAAAACCTGCACGCCGTCTCGGAAAATTCTAAAGCCATGCTGAGCAGAAGAGCCTCCAGGCAAACTAAAATTCTCATAAGTATAGCTGATCGAAAGCGCATCGGGGCAATAATCGCGATCAAAACCTAAAAAGCTGACCTGAGCCTGAGCAATCCCACAACAAAAAGTGAAGAGTAAAAAAAGGATTTTCATCGTATTATGTTGAATCATGTAGTGAAAGTACAATAAAAATCAATGCATGGAATGTACGAAAATACACCTATTGAACGACAATCTTTTTCACAACAATTCTAGATTCTGATTTCAATTCTAAGAAATAAATACCCGACTGTTCACCTGTTAAATCAAGTTCCATTTGTTCGGTACAAATCGGTATCATTCGTTTGATAAGCTGTCCGGATGCATTCTTCACATTGACTTCATCAATTTGATAATGAAATGTGTTGACTTGAAACTTGCCATAACTCGGGTTAGGCATAATGTTAATTTGAAATGCATCCTGCTCAGAAACATTCCAAGTAGCGCCATTACATGCCACATCTGATTCATTATCATAGAAAACCTTGACTGCAGCAGCCATATCGATGATTGACTGAACATTTTCAATATGAGTGCCATCTCGCGCATACAAAAAGGCATATGACAGTTTGAGTGTATCGCCATTATTGAAATTATTTTTCTTTACAGATGCAATGCCATTTACGTCGCCCGGTGGATTCATTGCATTGAGTTCATTCCAAGAGCTTACGTCATTTGGATTTCCCGAATACAAAAAATTTGTTGGCTGACCACTCTGATTCAACCAAGGAGTGCCAAAAAACTGTAGCCCGTTCATTACGTTCCATTTTTCATCTATTGCAGAAGTCCCTATTTCTACAACCGCACTAGCCGTAAGATCCTGCTCTAAACTTACTACGCCAAATGCCGGCGGATTAATTCCATATCCTAAAAAAGGATTGAACTCTTGGTCATCGTTATCTGCATTGTAAAAATAAATGACGTTGTTGGTGGAGTCGCAGCCGTAAAAATCATCCCCATAAAAACCAACATCGGCATCTAAGTAAATACTGTGGGCAATTTCAGGATAATCTGTTCCGCTTTTATTGATGGCTAAAAGGTCTACAAAAGTGATGTCCTTGAGGTAGTCTGCGGTTAAATATTGATAAAACATCAGATGTAATTCCATGCCTATTGGCGCTGTCGAGGTGTAATTATGAGGAAACGCAGCATCATTTTTGATCATATACGTCGCACAACAACCTTTGATGATGGGATAATCTCCGTCATCAGGATTGTAACTGCCATCCGAATTATAATCATAAAAAGGCGCTAAATAGTAAGATTGGCCTTTTGTAATATCGCCATGCGCTGGCCAACTATAAATATTGTCAAGAACTTCCTGTGATAATGGAGGAATATCGTCACATCCTACAGTAATTAAACCATTATTGCATTGCCAAATCAATTTAAAATTATCGATGTCTGCTTGACAAATCTGCCAAATCTTTTGCTCCCAAATATCTTGATATTCAGGCGTATCGTAGCTTCCAGGAATAGAAATTGGTCCGTTAAAAATATCTTTAACATTTTCGAAGCCCCCTTGGGTCATGTGAATTGAGTCTGCAGCATCTTTGACTGCAAACCAAAACTCTGAAGTAAAAATCATATTATGCCCCGAGCCTTTGGGAACCTCATACCGTATTACTGGGCTTGATTCATTGTTCCAAAAATAGGTGCCCATATTAGAAATATAGGCTGAAACATTGTTGTGCTCCAGGAATGTATAGGTCACTTGAGAATAGGACGTAAATACAGCAAAGAAGAACAATGGCAAAAGAAGGTAAATTGATTTCATACAGATTTGATTTTCTGATGAAACGAAATAATGCCAATTCCAGGGGGGGGGATCTAAAAGCCCCGTCTAAAAGGGTCTTTTTGGTCTTGGATCTTGGATCTTAAAAACAATAAACCTAAACCCTCAGGATTTTTTCCATCGCTTTGCCTTTAGCCAATTCATCTACAAGTTTATCTAAATAGCGGACGTTTCTAGTGAGTTCATTTTCTAGTTCTTCAATACGATAACCACAGATAAGCCCCTTGATTAAGCTCGCATTCGGATGCAATTGTGCGCGGTCAAAAAACACTTCAAAATTCACGTTTTCAGCAATCAAAGCTTGCTGACGCGGCCAATCAAAACCTGTTAACCACTCAATCACTTGCCGCAATTCTGCTTCTGTGCGTCCTTTGCGTTCCACTTTAGTCACATAAAGCGGATAAACTTGTGCAAAGGTCAGCTTGGTAATTTTAGCGTTGTGTTCAGGGCTTGGGGTCATGAAGCTTTTCCTGTCATTAAAATTTGACCTTTCATTTTGATTTTTATGACATTGAGTACAGCACTTTTTAGATCCTTTTTAGATCTTACAATACCATTGATTTCTTGGTCCATTGTAGCGCTATTCATCCAACCTGTCTTTCTATTTATTCTAAATTCTGATACCGTAGTTCCTGAAATGTTGTAATTCGTATAAACATCTCTCATCTTGATGTATTCAAGATTATTCTCAGTATCAGTTTTTGCATAGCCCTTAATGATATATTCTTCGGGGGTGACTTGTTTTAACT
>JBDLUR010000098.1:0-2850 GCA_039805205.1 Bacteroidota bacterium | reverse complement strand
ACTTCCTGTCCAAGATCATCTCTCAAGGCTCCAATCATATCTCTATCGCAATTAGATCCAGGGAAAACTACTACACCAAATTTCATTGTGGTCTATTTACTGCAAATTTATAACCTTTATCTGAATGACTTTGCAGTAAAGGGAAAATTAACGGATGAGTGCAAGGGCAATTAACACAAAGAAAAGCAGGTTGGGGATAAACTCTTTTTTGAATGAGAGGAAAATGGGAGCAATTAAAAAACTTGCTGGTGTAAGTAGAAACATGATTTCACTACCCAAGAGGCCAAATTTCAGTGCCAAAAGACTAAAAATAACGAGGATGAGTATAAGGGAAATCATATAGGTTTTTCTGTTTTGGATAACCATTTTGCCAATAGTTGGACTATACATCCATATCCCAATTAATGGAAGGCAGGTAATGATGATTATTTTTACCCATACAATTGGTTTATAGTTGGGTATGCTAAATGTTATTTTATAGTTAGTGATAAACAGTTGTAAGTTCAACTGGTCATTTAAATATTCCCATGAAAAAATAAAATAAAAAGGCATGAGGAATCCAAGTGTACAGATGAGCCATTCTTTTGAGGAGGCTGGCCTCATGATAAACAGGGCTGTAATCAACCAAAGATAAATTGTACAATATACTGGATTCATTGTGGCCAAAAGTCCAGCTATAAATCCAGCACCTATTAGGTTATTGCTTGGTTTTTCTTGTTTGTACACTACAATCATCAACTTGATCAGGATTAATAATAGTCCATTGATGAGAATGTAAAAAGTATCTATTCTAAAGGGTAATAGAGCTTGAATCAATAAAAAGGTCATGGCCGGGACAAACCCTGGTTTTTCCATTAGTCTATGATCATTTACAATCTTATTCAAGAATAGAGCTTCTGTCAAAAGCAATACTACATTGAGTATTCTAAGCCCACTGCCTTGCCCACGAAGTGAAAATAAATAGTGCTCAATGTAATTATGAAGTAGGGACGTATTGTTTACTCCAATTGGAATGGGGGAGCCTCCCTTCCACTCTGGTAAAGTTGCCAATACCAGTAAAAGAATAAGTGCTAAAGGGTTGTTATGCTTAAAAAGGGTGATCAAAGTTGTTTAGAATTCCAATTTGGCGAAGCAAATATAGTTCTTGTAAACACAAGGAAGAATGATTTGCCTTAATCCAATCTGTTTTCCAAATTTTGGCATAAAGTCGTACTCGCGGTCTAAATTTTTTAAGGTCGGTTGTCGCTTTACTTTCCCTTCAGCATCCATTGTAGCTGAAGTTAGCATCTGTTCTCTTCTCTCTCTCAGGTTAAAAAGGAATCTCACTTCATTTCCTGTGTTAAAAAGCTGATAGGAAATGAAAGCATCAGAATTATCGTCATACTGGCTTTTTCTTACAGAATTACTCCATCTTAATTGTCCGTCAGCATTGAAGAAGAAAACCATAATATTCTCTGCAACATAACGAACTTGGTTGTTTTGGGGTCCGAATCTATTGAATGGATCATACCAACCTCCGCCATACATTCTGGTGACTGGGTAATTATAATATAAATCGTAAGGGGATAAGAAAGGCGAGAATCCTCCATAAAGGTAGTCCCATCTGTTCCAAGCGCTATTTCTTGAGGATGAATTGTATAATTCTGCTGCTACTGCAAAACCGCCATCTTGCACTGGGATAACTTGTCTGATGAAATAATCATTGAATGCAGTTTTAACTGATCCATTCTCTCCTTTTGCATCTAACCTGATGCTGTCATTGAATTCGAATCTGGTTTCTGCATTGATTTTTCTTGTTTTTTTATCCCATACCACTGCATACAATCCCTCGATATTTCCCTTACGTTGTTGATAGAATAGTGATGTGAGAATTAATTTCTTATTGTAATTATCAATTTTCAATTTGATTTCATCTAATGTTATGTCTTTAGGTGCGAATGGGAATCTGGTTACAGTATCACTGTTTGCCTCTTTGTAAATGAGTTCAACTTTATTGATATAATCTCTGTTACCTGCTCTCGAAGTCCTACCGAATACAAAGTCGCCATCGTTATCTACCAAAAACTCAGTAAACATCCCATCTCTATCCTGATTGGTCAAATCGAAACTTGTTTTCTTAATAAGTTCCATTTGGTTGTTATAAAGCAAAGAGGTGATTTGGAAATTTTTGTCATTTACTCGCTTAATCTTAAAGATTACAATCTTTTTTTTGTCGTCACTGGTAATCATTGAATAAACCTTATTATCAGAATTTCCACCTATGTGAGAAGTGTCAAGGTCTACAGGGTCTGTCATGAGCTTCCCATCCTGATTGATTTTCACCATGGAATAGGTGACAATATTTCTTCTCTGGTGCTGATAAATCATGTAAGCAAAGTCGCCATAAGAAACAAAATCAACTGTGTAGACTTTTTCAGGCATGAAATCAAGTTTAATTCTGTTCTTGATTTGCATGTCGTTATCATAAACGCTGATATCATGTCTGTTTCTATTGTTTTTATAAATGTTGATGTTGTTGCCCATTTTACCGATGATTTCAAAATTCATTTCTTTGAAATCTTCACGATCCACCAGAGAATAGTCGATTTTCTGAGCAACTGTTGAAAAGGCAGTGAGGCAAAATATAAGGACAACAAGTAATTGTTTCATGTGTGATTGCTTTCGGCTTAAAATTAGTTTAAGTCTGTCAAACTATTTTTTAAAACAAACTTAAATTCCCTATACCTTTGTTTCGCCTAAGGGCAATACAAATTCAAGCAAAGTGGGTAAACAGCTTAACAAGGTCACCGCAGCAGGTTTGCTGATCGCCTTGGGGATTATTTACGGCGATATCGGTACTTCCCCTCTCTA
>JBDLUR010000097.1:0-4939 GCA_039805205.1 Bacteroidota bacterium | reverse complement strand
GGGAAAATAAACTTTACCAAAAATATAGGCGTTGGAAACAAAAGTGCTTGAAGTAGCAATCAAACACGAAGAGAAATAATTCCAAATGGTAATACCACTTAGATAAAAAAGCAATGGCGGTAAGCCATCTGTAGATATCGCTGCTATTTTAGAAAATACAACTACAAAAATAAGTGTTGTAAACAGCGGCTGTATAAAATGCCACAAAGGGCCTAGAATTGTTTGTTTGTACTGCGCAGCAAAATCGCGCTTGATAAACATCCACAACAAATCACGGTATAGCCATACCTCTTTGAGGTTGAGATCTAGCAAGTGCGACTTCGGACGAATGATTAAGTCCCACTGCTCTTCTTGCAATTCAGTTTGTGCTGATGTAGTTTTCAGGAAATCGGATTATTTACCAAACAAACGCGACAACCAACGGAATCTCCTTGGCTTATCTGTTTCAAAATATTGCTCAAGATCATTGCGATAACCATAGCCATAACCTGCATAACCATAATTCACATATCCTTGATAGCTACCATAGCCCAATTGCGCTTTAACATCATTGATCACTAACGACATATGTGGCAATTTCTTTTCAGTATAAATCGTATCCACCAAAGCCAATTGCTTCTTAAACGTATAATTATGTCTTACTACAAATAATGTAGCGTCAGCATAATTGGCCAATACATAACCATCGCTAACCATTCCGACTGGAGCAGAGTCCACAATGATGACATCAAACTGTTGTTTCAATTGATCAAACATCATCTTAAGTCGATCAGTCAATATCAATTCAGCAGGATTAGGTGGTATTGGTCCGCAAGGAATAATATATAAGTTATCTACACCCTTCACTGGCTGAATAATTTCCTCCACACTTGACTTCCCTATTAGATAATGCGTGAGTCCAGTTTTTTCATTTACACTCAATCCCAAACCACTCATCAACTTTGGTTTTCTAATATCAAATTCTACCAACAATGTTTTCTTGCCTGATACCGCCATCACAGCTGCCATGTTAGTAGCAATGAAGGACTTACCCTCACCACTCATGGACGAAGTAACCAAAATGATATTCGACTCAGCATTCTCCTTCAACACATATTGAAGATTCGTCCGAATGATTCTAAATTGCTCTGCAGTGAACTTTCTATCCCGTGTAGAAACAATCAAAGTATCTTTTGCATCCGAATGTCCAATTTCACCAAGCATTGGAGCAGCAGTAGCCATCTCAATATCTCTTTTAGTTCTTACCTTATCATTGAAAAACTCCAATAACAAAGCAAATCCAATAGGTATAGCTAACCCAATCAATAAAGCGGTCATGTAAAACGACCTTGGATGCGGACTCACTGGCATTCCATTAGAATAGCCTGGCTCAAGGACCTGTATATTCGATAAAGTAGATGCTGTACTAATAGATGTCTGTACTTTCTTTTGCAACAAAGTAGCATACAACTCTTCCATTACTTTCTGCTGACGGGTTATATCCAACAACTCTCTTTCCTTACCAGGCATATTCCTTAATTCAGTATTTGCCTGTAACTCTGCCTGCTCCAAACTTTTTTGTATCGAAACATATCCCTCTCTTATTTGAGTCAACGACAACAAGATCTCATTACGAATCTTCACTAACGATAAATCATAATCACGTATGATAGGATTTTCCTTTGGAATGGTTTGTAATGAAATTTCCTTTTGCAGCTGAATCTTATTGTACTCAGCAACAAGTGTTGCAACAGCTCCTTCACTTATTCCTGCTATTAGTGGGATGCTCTTGCCATTGTTCTTTTGATCCTTTACATAATTGATCATAAAATCAACCATCTTGATCTTGATGGCTTGATCTTCAATCTGTTTTCCTGATTCCTGCAGATTACCAAAATAACCAGAAGCCTGCTCTGGTAATGCAACAACCTTGTTGGCCTCTCTAAATCCTTGTAACCTCAACTCAATATCACTAAGGTCGTTTTTGGCAGACGATAATTGGGTATCAATAAAATCTAAAGCACTTACTGCTCCTTCTCGCTTATCTTTCAAACTATACTCTTGATAAGCACTTAAAAATCCATTCACCACATCTTGCGCAACTTTAGGATGTTCTGAATGATATACAAAGTTCAATACATTTCCACCTTTTGTTGCTACGCCCACCTGTATTCCACCAGCTAACCCTCTCGCCAAATCTAACTCTGGTGTCCAAACACAAATAAACTCTCGGTTTGTACCAAATTCAGCAACCTGTTTATTTAAACGAAACGTACCAAGTTCGTTCACAAAATTGGCGCCAAATAAAACAGGTGAATTATTACCATTGATGGTAAAGGAACGATTGTCTTTTACTTGTACTTCCATTGAAAAGCCGACTGAAGAATCATTCAATGAAATAATTTCTAACCTTACTGGTGAAGCAGGATTATGTATCAACCTGTTTCTTAAATTTCCTTTGTAGTAATAAGCATGTTGCAAATCTGCACTCCTAGCAACCAAACGAGCTAAAGCAGTAGATCTAATCAACTCAATCTGATCATCCATTAACTTGGTATTGACAGAGGTAGTCAAGACATCTCCTAGCTTATCACCAGCCACTGACCCACCCGGTCTATCAGTTTTAATAAGCACCTTTCCTGATGCTGAATAAACTGGATTGATATAACGAAGGCGGGTATACGCAATACTTAATGAAATTCCCGCACATACCAACAACCATGGAAACAGATATAAATATTTCTGCAAGAACTCTCTAATTGAAAATTCATTCGAAGAGGCGTTAGTCCTTCCGACTAAATTAGGATATGCGTCTGGATGAGTGTTAGCCATTTATGCTGCTATAATCAACGAAATACATTAATAAAAAAAGTAAGGGTGGTCAGAATACTCAATACAAGACTAGCATTCCTTAACCATGCCTGGTCGGTTCCATTCGCTTTCCCTTTTCTCATGTCCACAAACACCATGTCATTTTGCTGAAGATAATAATAGGGAGAATTGAAAACATCAGGCTTGGTTAAATCAATTCGCGCAAATACTCTCTTGCCATCTTGCTCACGAATCACCAAAACATTTTCTCGCTTTCCATAATAAGTAAGATCACCAGCCAGAGTCAGCGCTTCAAATACATTGGTGTTGGCTCTTGTTAACGGATACACGCCTGGCTTATTGACATCCCCAAAAACAGTAATCTTTAAATTCAAGAAATTAATTACGTAATAAGGGTTGGTGAGGTATTTGTTACTCAACTTACTATTCAACAAAGCAGTAATCCCATCTTTAGTCAATCCCTCTAATTTCAACTTGCCTATTTGAGGAAAGAAAATCATCCCTTCACCATCCACCTCATAAACATTTCCAGCATGATTAACACCACTACCTGGTAATTGTGATTGACTATTCCCTAATGTTGGAATTGAACCAGTATTGAACATAGCACTAGCAGCAGCATTATCGCTGAATACAGCAATACTCAACTGATCTCCTTTCTGCACTTTTTGATCAGGCACTTTAAACTGGCTGAATCTGGTGGAATCAATTTCGCCTTGTAAAACCTGCAGCTGTTTGTATGTAGTGCAAGAAGACAGATAAAACAAAAAAGCAAACAAACTAATTATACGCATGTACATTGGTTAAACTTTAACGACAGTCTTTTTATCAAACTTAGCCGTGAGTACAAATCCTAAACTATCAATTCTTACTTCTACTGTATTGTTACCCAATACACGCAACACTCTTCCCGTTGCTCCCATCATCACACCTGTATTCAACATCACTTGATCTGCTGCCTTTAATTCTATGCTACTAACCTCAACATCTTCGTACTCAGACAAGAATTTTTTAATCTCGATGATTTCTTCCTCTTTAACAACGGCTGGCTTACCATTCCAATAAACATAATTCAAAATTCCATCTACGTAACGCACTTCAGTCATCTCTGCAACTGCTACTCGAACAAAGACATAACTTTTGAACAAGGGTTCTTCAATGGTTTTCATTCTATCGCTCCATTTTCTCCTCACTTTATTCAAAGGGCAATAGGCCTCAAATCCTTTTTGCTCTAATGCCTTGTGGACTTTCTTCTCCCACCTGGGCTTTGTATATAATGCGTACCAATGTTTCTCAGTGTTATTCATATTTTCCGGTTAAAGCTTCGCCACCTCGGTCACATGTTTAAGCATGTTACCAAGGATTCTGTTTCAAAAAATAGACTTGAGCATCGCCTCAAAAACAGAGACGAGACCTACACAAATATACCCCATTAAATTGTTGAATAAAAAGTGTTTACACACATGTTACTACGTGTTTTCTACTGCGTAAAACACCTATAAACACTAATAAAAAATACCTAGCATTTCTGCTAGGTATTAGTATTGAAAAAGACTTTTATTGAAAATTATTGCAAAGGAATATCACGCTTCAATTGTGCATCCCTGTTAGCCATTTCCCAAGCAGTATGGAAGACCAATTGTGCTCTTTTTGCCAACAAAGGATAATTGATTTTATCAGGGGTATCAGTTGGCTGGTGATAATCAGCCTTTAGCATTCCATCATAATAGAAAATGATAGGAACTCCCTTTCTTGCGAAATTATAATGGTCGCTTCTGTAATAAATTCTGTTTGGATCTTTAGGATCATTGAACTTGTAATCAAGCACCAGCTTAGTGTACTTGTTGTTTACACCCTCACTGATTGGCTTCAAATCTGTGCTCAGTTTATCGTCACCCACTACATAAACATAATTGAGTGTATCGCCGGAAGTCCGCTCTGTATCTGTTCTTCCAATCATATCAATATTCAAATCAGCAGTAACTTTATCCATAGGCACTGTTGGATGTTCTGAATAATACTCAGAGCCCCATAGTCCCTTTTCCTCACCACTTACAGTCATGAACAATACATTTCTTCTCGGTCCCTTACCTTCTGCTTTTGCCTTGGCAAATGCCTCAGCCATTTC
>JBDLUR010000096.1:0-8506 GCA_039805205.1 Bacteroidota bacterium | reverse complement strand
CGTCAAAACGATACCAATGATGTGGACATTTTTCCTGCAAGTCAAGGTGTTGGGTCAAAACCCCGAATTGAGTAAAGCAAGCGACTATTTCCCGATTGGAATTCAGTTGTTATTTGCAGTCGGCTTGGTAACTATAATGATCCTTGGGTCACAGCTACTTGGACCAAGAAGGGTTACAACCGATAAACTCCAGAATTTTGAAAGTGGTATAGAGCAGTTTGGAAATGCTCGTCAGCCAATGGCTATCAAGTATTTCTTGGTTGCTATTCTCTTTGTATTGTTTGATGTTGAAGTGATATTCTTTTACCCTTATGCAGTAAATTTCAAGGGTTTAGGATGGGATGGATTTTGGGCGGTTCTGATGTTTGTCGGTTTTTTCCTTGCCGGCTTCATCTACATCATACGAAAAGGAGCCTTGCACTGGGAAGAGTAAAAAATTAAATGCCTGAAGAAACAAGTTCGCCAGGCATTTGTTATATACAAAACAGTTGATTATGGCGCGTCCGGTTCGATTTAATTTAATTGAAAAGTCATCTGCTGATCGTGGGATCAATCAGGTGCAACTCCCTGAGGGACATATGGGAGAAGGATTTTTTGCTACATCCTTAGACAAAGTTGTTGGTCTGGCTAGGAAAAATTCCATGTGGCCATTACCTTTTGCTACATCATGTTGCGGAATTGAATTCATGGCTACCATGGGTTCTCACTACGATCTTTCCCGATTTGGGTCGGAGAGAGTAGGTTTCTCTCCTAGACAATGTGATTTGTTGATGGTAATGGGTACTATCGCAAAGAAAATGGGACCGGTATTAAGGCAAGTGTATCTTCAAATGGCCGAACCTCGTTGGGTGATAGCTGTGGGTGCCTGTGCTTCTAGTGGTGGAATTTTCGATACATATTCTGTATTGCAAGGCATCGATCAAATCATTCCTGTAGATGTGTATGTTCCTGGATGTCCTCCAAGACCAGAAGCAATTATTGATGGTGTTTTGAAAATCCAAGACCTGGTTCAAGATGAATCTCTCAGAAGAAGAAATGGTGATCAATACAAGGCTTTGCTTGAGGGGTACGGTATTCAATAAAGCCTGAAACAAAAAACGACTATGTCAATTACGCACGATTTTATACAAGAAAAACTCAATAACCAGTTTGGTGATAAAATACTATCCTGGGAAGAGTCATATGGCATGCTTTCTGCAACAGTGCAGCATGATCATAACCTAAAAGTGCTGACTTTCCTTCATGACGAACCTTCATTGGGTTTTCAATTCCTTACAGATATAACAGGTGTTCATTACCCTGATAAAAAAGGGGAAGAAATCGCGGTTGTTTATCATGTGCACAACCTTAAAGAAAATGTGAGATTGCGCCTCAAAATATTTGTACCCATTGAAAAGCCGGATGTGTTTACCGCCACTGGATTGTTTAGTGGTGCAAACTGGATGGAAAGAGAAACCTACGATTTCTTTGGTGTGAATTTTATAGGACATCCTGATTTGAGACGTGTGTTGAATGTAGACGAGATGGATTATTTCCCTCTACGTAAAGAGTATCCACTGGAAGACCAGACCAGAATTGATAAGGACGACGAAATGTTTGGACGATAAACAAAAGAAAATGACAGCTGAACAAGTTAATATAAACTTACCGGAAGGGTCAATCGAGAAAAAGACAACGCGTCTGAATTTGGGTCCTACCCATCCTGCTACACACGGTGTTTTCCAAAATATTTTGGAAATGGATGGTGAGCGTATCATCAAAGCAGAATCGACTGTAGGCTATATCCACAGGGCATTTGAGAAGCTTGCGGAAAGAAGACCTCTTTATCAAATTACTACGCTCACTGATCGTCTTAATTATTGTTCAGCTCCGTTGAACAATATGGGATGGCACCTCACATGTGAAAAGTTGTTGGGTGTAAAAACTCCCAAAAGAGTTGATTACCTGCGTGTAATCATCATGGAGCTATCACGTATTTCTGATCACCTCATTTGTAATTCTATTGTTGGTGTTGATACAGGTGCTTACACTGGTTTCTTGTATGTGATGCAGTACCGCGAATTGATTTATGAAATCTACGAAGAAGTTTGTGGTTCTCGTTTAACTACCAATATGGGAAGAATAGGTGGCTTTGAAAGAAATTTTTCAAACACCGCATTCCAAAAAATTGAAAAATTCTTAGAAGAGTTTCCTGTTGTTTGGAAAGAATTTGAAAACCTCTTCAACCGTAACAGAATATTCATTGAAAGAACTGCAGGCACTGGTGCTATCTCTGCAGAACGTGCTTTGAACTATGGATTTACCGGACCAAACTTGCGTGCTGCAGGTGTGGATTATGATGTTCGTGTACATACTCCTTATTCTTCTTATGAAGATTTCGATTTCATTATACCTGTTGGAAAAACAGGAGACAACTATGATCGTTTCATGGTGCGTAATGAAGAAATCTGGCAATCGCTAAGCATCATTCGCCAAGCTTATGCAAAGGTGCAGGCGTTTAAAGGTGCAGAGGCAGATGTTTATCATGCAGATTCTCCAGAATATTATCTTCCAGCTAAGGCTGATGTTTATACCAAAATGGAAGCACTGATTTACCATTTCAAAATTGTGATGGGCGAAACAGATATTCCTGTTGGTGAAGTATACAATTGTATTGAAGGTGGAAATGGTGAACTAGGATTTTATTTGATCAGTGATGGTGGTCGTTCTCCATTCAGGTTGCATTTCCGTAGACCTTGTTTTATTTATTACCAAGCTTATCCAGAAATCATAAAAGATACTATGCTTAGTGATGCGGTGGTTACTTTAAGTAGCCTTAACCTCATTGCAGGAGAAATGGACGCTTAATGCATTCAAAAAACAAAAGATGATCAAGTTTTCAGAGGATAAAATGAAAGAGGTGCAAGCAATGATTGCACGTTACCCAGAAGGGAAGCAAAAAAGTGCACTCATTCCTTTGTTGCATCTTGCACAAGATGAATTTGGCGGATGGCTTAGTCCAGAAACAATGGATTATGTAGCATCGCTCTTACAAATTGAATCTATTGAAGTATATGAGGTGGCAACTTTCTATAGCATGTACAACCTCAAGTCTGTAGGTAAACATGTATTCGAAGTTTGTCAAACCGGACCATGTATGCTTAATGGAAGTGATAATATCATTGAGTATATCAAGAAAAAACTTTCAATTGGTGTAGGTGAAACTACAGCCGACGGGATGTTTACGCTAAAAACAGTGGAATGTCTTGGTGCATGTGGTTATGCTCCAATGATGCAGTTGGGTGTACACTACCGTGAACACTTGACTGAAGCTAAAGTGGACGCTATCATTGAAGAATGCAGAAATAAAAAATAAGAAAGCGGAAAAACTGCAACATGGCAAAAAAATTATTATTAGAAAAAGCTCACGTAGAAGGTATCCGTTATTTTGATGTGTACAGAAGAGAGGGTGGTTATGCTGCTGTTGAAAAAGCATTGAAGATGGATACGGGAGCTGTTGTAGAAGAGGTAAAGAAAAGTGGTTTGAGAGGCAGAGGTGGAGCGGGTTTCCCTTCAGGAATGAAGTGGAGTTTTCTTGCAAAGCCAGAAGGTGTGCCTCGTTATTTGGTTTGCAATGCTGATGAATCTGAGCCTGGCACTTTCAAGGACAGGTACTTGATGGAATTTATTCCTCACCTTTTGATTGAAGGATTAATAGTTGCTTCATATGCATTAGGAAGCAATAATACTTATATCTACATCCGTGGTGAATACGCATGGATAGTAGCTATTCTAGAACAAGCTATTGCAGAGGCAAAGCAGAATGGTTTCTTAGGTAAAAATATTTTAGGAAGTGGATTTGATTGTGAGATCTATGTACAGCGTGGTGCTGGTGCATACATCTGTGGTGAAGAAACTGCTTTGATTGAATCGCTAGAAGGTAAAAGAGGTAATCCTCGTATCAAGCCTCCATTCCCGGCGATTAAAGGATTATGGGGTTGCCCTACGGTTGTAAACAATGTGGAGACACTTGCAGCAGTCGTTCCAATCATGAACATGGGTGGTGAGGCGTATGCACAAATTGGTGTAGGCAGATCTACTGGTACAAAACTAATTTCTGCTTGTGGAAATATCAAAAAGCCTGGTGTTTATGAAATTGACATGACGGTTTCTGTTGAGGAGTTTATTTACAGTGATGAATATTGCGGCGGTATTCCCAATGGTAAAAAGTTAAAAGCATGTATTCCAGGTGGATCATCAGTGCCTATTCTTCCTGCTAATTTATTGTTGAAGACGGCTAAAGGTGAAACTAGATATATGAACTATGAAAGCTTATCAGATGGTGGCTTTGCAACTGGTTCAATGATGGGTTCTGGTGGATTTATTGTTTTAGATGAAGACCAATGTATTGTTCGTCATACACTCACCTTAGCAAGATTTTATCGTCATGAAAGTTGCGGACAATGTTCTCCTTGTCGTGAAGGAACTGGTTGGATGGAAAAGATCTTGAACAAGATTGAATATGGAAAAGGAGATATGAGTGATATTGATTTGTTGTGGGATATCCAACGTAAAATTGAAGGCAATACTATTTGTCCTTTGGGCGATGCTGCTGCATGGCCTGTTGCTGCTGCTATCAGACATTTCAGAGATGAGTTTGAGTGGCATATCAACAATCCTGAGTTGTCACAGACAAAAAATTACGGACTTGCACATTATGCAGATCCAATTCATGTTCCTGAACAAGTAAACGCGTGATGCTATAAAAAATAAATATGGCTGAAGAAGTAAAAAAATTAAAAGTAACAATTGATAACATCACAGTAGAAGTGCCTCAGGGTACTACTATTCTGCAAGCTGCTCGTATGATTGGTGGCGATGTTGTTCCACCTGCAATGTGTTACTACAGTAAACTAGAAGGAAGCGGGGGTAAATGCCGTACCTGTTTGGTTGAAGTGAGCAAGGGCAGTGAAGCAGATCCACGTCCAATGCCAAAGTTGGTTGCAAGTTGTCGCACGGGTGTGATGGATGGCATGGAAGTAAAAAATATTACCAGTCCAAAAGTTACCGATGCAAGAAATGGTGTAGTTGAATTTTTATTGCTCAACCATCCATTGGATTGTCCGGTTTGCGACCAAGCAGGAGAGTGTCATTTACAGGATCTTGGTTATGAGCATGGAAAGCAAGGAACACGTTATGAATTCAAAAGACGTACGTTCGATAAGCACGATTTAGGTCCTTATATACAATTGCACATGACGCGTTGTATTCTTTGTTACCGTTGTGTATTTACAGCAGATCAACTAACTGAAAAGCGAGTGCATGGTGTATTGAGCAGAGGTGATCATGCAGAGATTGCTACTTATATTGAGAAGTCGCTTGATAATAATTTCATCGGAAACGTAATTGATGTTTGTCCAGTTGGCGCTCTAACTGATAAAACTTTCAGATTCAAAAACCGCGTATGGTTTACCAAGCCAGTCAATGCTCACCGTGAGTGTTCTTGTTGCTCAGGTAAGGTTACGCTTTGGCAGCGTGGAGAAGAAGTGTTGCGCGTAACGGCAAGAAAAGACCAGTGGGGTGAAGTGGAAGAATGGATTTGTAATGAGTGTCGTTTCGAGAAAAAGAAAACGACTGATTGGGTAATAGACGGTCCAACTCATGTGAGTAGACACTCTGTTATTTCTCAAGGACACTATGAAAAAGTAGTAAAACCCAAAGAAACTTTTTCTGCAGTTCACGACGGTAGGAAGCCACAATTATTAATGGATATACACAGTGTGAGTGAAGTCAATGATCCTTCAATTGATTTAAGTGCAATCAATGGACCAGCGACAAGTGAAGTATTTAATCATCCAAAACAAAAAGCGTAATGACCATGGAACTATTGGCCATTGATTTGATGTTAGGTTTGGAAAAACTGCTTTTGATAGGTGCTATCATCAGTTTTTCATTGTTGGTCGCCATGTACACAACCTACGCAGAAAGAAAGATAGCAGCATGGATGCAAGATAGACGTGGTCCCAATCGTGCGGGGCCTTTTGGACTATTACAACCTGCGGCTGATGGATTGAAATTGTTCTTCAAAGAGGAAATTATTCCTTTGAGTTCAAATAAAATTTTGTTTGTACTCGGACCGGCATTGGCTATGATTACCGCAATGCTTACCAGTGCTGTAATTCCATGGGGTGGTACCATTGAAGTTTTTGGAAAACAAGTTAATCTCCAAATTGCTGATGTTAATATTGGCATACTTTATGTTTTTGGCGTTGTGAGTTTGGGTGTTTATGGCATCATGATTGGAGGATGGTCTTCTAATAATAAATTTTCATTGATTGCAGCTGTTCGTGGTGCATCTCAGATCATCTCTTATGAATTGGCAATGGGTCTTTCACTTATTGCTTTACTCATGATGACTGGTACGTTGAGTTTGAAAACCATAGTCGCACAACAAATGGAAGGCGGATGGAACATCATTTATCAACCACTCGGATTTTTAATATTCTTGATTTGTGTGTTTGCAGAATGTAACAGAACTCCTTTTGATTTACCAGAGGCAGAGAATGAATTGAACTTCGGTTATCACCAAGAGTATTCATCTATGAAGCTTGGTTTGTATTTGTTTGCTGAATACGTGAACATGTTCATCTCAAGTGCAGTTATGGCTACCTTGTTCTTTGGTGGTTATGATATCCCATTTGTAGATGAAACTCAGCTTGTGTCTACATTAGGCCCTAACCTTGTAGCATTACTTGGTTTTGTTGCCTTGTTTTCAAAAATATTGTTCTTCCTTTTCCTCTTTATTTGGGTGAGGTGGACGATTCCAAGATTCAGGTATGATCAGTTGATGGATCTTGGATGGAAGAAATTAATACCATTAGCATTAGCAAACATGATCATTACTGCAATAGTAATGTTGTGGTTAAATAAATAATTGTATGGAACTTTTAACAAAAAGGGCAAAAGTATTGGAGCAGAAGCCGATGAGCTTCATGGAGAAATTGTATTTGCCAGCCATTCTCAAAGGTATGGCCATTACTTTGGGCCATATGTTTAGAAAGAAAGCAACTATTCATTACCCTGAAGAGAAAAGACCTTTTAGTCCAGTCTTTCGTGGTCTACATGTATTGAACAGAGATGAGGAGGGTAGGGAGAATTGTACAGCATGCGGATTATGCGCTGTTGCTTGTCCAGCAGAAGCCATTACCATGGAAGCTGCAGAACGTCAGTCCAACGAAGAGCATCTCTACAGAGAAGAAAAATATGCAGCTAAATATGAAATCAACATGCTGCGTTGCATTTTCTGCGGCTTATGTGAAGAAGCTTGTCCGAAAGATGCTATTTATTTATCTGAAACTTTCGCTCCTTCTAATTTTACCAGAAAAGGTTTTGTGTATTCAAAAGAAGAATTATTGATTCCAAATCCTAAGACTGATAAAGAAAAATATGAGCAAGCAAAAGGGTTAAGAGCGGCTCAAACCAAAAACAATTAATTATGCCTGTTTCTGAAATATTATTCTGGTTTCTCACTGCACTGGCTTTGTTCAGTGCCTTGATGGTTGTTTTTAGCAACAACCCAGTTCATAGTGTGTTGTGGCTCATTGTGGTTTTCTTTGCTATATCTGGGCATTACATTTTAATGAACGCACAGTTCCTGGCCATTGTGAATATGATTGTTTATGCAGGTGCTATCATGGTATTGTTTTTGTTTGTGATCATGCTCATGAACATGAATACTGAATCGGAACCGCAAAAAAGTCAGTGGATGAAAATGGCTGCTGCTATATCTGGTGGTGCTTTGATGTTGGTGCTTATAGCTGCTCTCAAAGACAATGTAGGTGCTGTTTCCAAGACTAGCGGTGAAGGAAGTATTGGATTAATCAAGAACTTGGGACAAGTATTGTTCACTGAATATGTAGTGCCATTTGAAATCAGCAGTATACTTTTCTTGAGTGCAATGGTGGGTGCTGTGGTGTTGGGTAAAAAAGAATCATCTAAAATCGTTTCCTAATTTTTTGCATATGCAAGTAATGCCAATTAACTATTACATCTTTCTTTCGATAGCGTTATTTACTATCGGTATTGTAGGTGTGCTTACCAGAAGAAATGCTATTATTATTTTTATGTGCATCGAGTTGATGCTCAATGCGGTTAACGTGTTGTTGGTTGCATTTTCAAAAATGCATCACCTCAATGCGTATGCACTGGATAGAGCTACAACTGCAGGTACTGAAGCACAGTTGTTTGTGTTCTTTATCATGGTTGTTGCAGCTGCAGAGGTTACTGTGGGGTTAGCTATCATTGTGATGTTGTATAGAAATATTCATTCGGTTGATATTAATTTCTTAAACCGACTGAAACATTAATTAAAGTTTGAACTGATTCAAAGCGTTGTATGAATAAATATGTTTTTCTCATTCCATTGCTCCCTTTCATTGGTTTCCTTATCAATGGATTGTTCAGGAATTATTTGTCCAGAGCCTTGGTAGGTATTGTAGGTTCGGGTGTACTCATCGGTTCTTTCGTT